>CAIRTT010000540.1 GCA_903881535.1 uncultured Armatimonadota bacterium | reverse complement strand
GGAGTTTCCAATACCGATGGTTGGTGCAAATGCGATCGACCAGACGACCAGCCAGAGGCCGAGGCCGCTGACGGGAATCAAGCCACCAATCATGTCGCCAACCTGTGTCTGACTGGACATCATGTAGGCGGAACCCGCACACACAATACCTGCCACACCCATAAAGAGCTGGCCAGGGACCTTGCGGTCAACCAGCTGGCCGCCCACGAATGGGACAACAATACAGGCCAGCCATAGGATTCCAAAGATGGCGCCAATTGCGGCACCAGGCGCCTTGAAAATGCCCGTCTCGCTTCCGAGTGTGGCACCCAAAACAGGGGCCCAGGCACCCCAAGCAGCATACTGGAAGAACATCATGGCTCCGAGAAGCACACGCGTCCGTAAATTTTTAGACATTCAGAAGGACTCCCTCGTCAGATTCGCATTAGTTTAACAGAAGATGTCAATATCGGGGGCGACTGCGCATCAACCCGCCTGCCATTAAACACCAAGCATTCGTAGACTTTCCCGGATATTGTTGGCTGCAGCCGTTGTCGTCTCGCCAAGCGGTGTTGGTGTCAGCACTTCGCAGCAGAGGAAGCCGTTGTAACCAATGGCCTTCAGGACATCCACATAGTGCTGCAGCGGCAGCCGCCCCGCGCCGGGAAGCACCCGGTTGCCATCGAGAGCCGTCTCCGCCGTCGTCTCGCTTCCAGCATCATTGATATGCGCATGCACAATCAACGCATCCCCGAGCGGGAGCAACGCAGCCGGATCCGTGGATGTCGTATCCAAGTGATAACTGTCGACCAACAGACCCAGACCATCTGGGCCAATCGCGTTGATCAGCTCCAAGGTTTGCTCGAGCGTCCAAATGGTCGGGAATACACCCATCGCATTCGCACCACCCGCACGCAGGTGGTGAGGACCGACAAACTCGAGCCCCAACCGCACGCCATGCGCATTCAGGCCAGCCATAATTTTCTGTAAACGGCTGACCGTTCGGTCTGTCCACTCAGCGGTAGGAACATCGCTTGCCGGCGGAATCCACGTACAACAACGCTCGCTCCCAACCGCAACCGCAGCCGCGACACGCTCCGCAAAGCCAATCATGCCCTCGTCGAACTTTTCATCGGAGCCACGCCATTCGACATCGAGGCCAAACACCGCTGGAACCACATTCAGCTCGGCAAGACGCTGCCGAACGCGCTCGATGCCCAGCTCGTTGATGGCATCTAAGGCACCCTGCGCCCCAAAGTCAAAGCCATCAAACCCGGTAGCGGATGCCAGCTCTGCAAAGTCGAAAAAAGAAAGCCTGGCTGCGCCAAGACCCGCTCCACACAGAGAAACCCGCATCTATTTTCCACCCGCGAACAGCAGACAAACTGGCGATGGAACCGTGATATCCGTGCCTGTCGCTGTCAAGTTGCCCGTGATCTGGTCAATTTTGAAGACCGAAATGTGGTTTGAATTCTGGCCCGCAACCAAGAGGAACTGTCCGCCCGGAGCAATCGCAAAGTTACGTGGCCACTTGCCGCGCACTGACTCCGTGCCAGAAAGCGCAATCGCACCTGTTTTGCCATCGGTTTTCATGATCGCAATCGAGTCGTGCCCACGGTTGGAACCGTATACAAAACGGCCATTCGGGTGCACATGGATATCGGCACAGTACGTCGTTCCCTTAAAGCCGGTCGGTACTGTCGGGCAGCTCGAGACCTGCTTCGCTGTTCCTGTACGGGCATCCCATGCAAACGATGTGACTGTATTGTTCAGCTCACCGATGACGTAAACGAACTGGCCATTTGGATGGAAGGAAAGATGTCGCGGACCGCAGCCAGCCTTGAGCGAAATCGTCTTGTCGATGTGTGGAACAAGAGCTCCAGTGCTATTTTGCGAATACACAAAGACCTTGTCTGCGCCGAGATCAGCAACCAAAACCCATTTGCCGCTTGGATCGACATTTGCTGAGTGAGCGTGTGCCGCTTCCTGACGCGCCTTGTCCGGACCCGTTCCGCGCTGCTGAACCGATGTACCTGGCTTGAGGCTGCCATCCACCGTGAGACCCAGCGATGTCGCTGTTCCGCTGGTGTAGTTGGCCACAAGCACATGCTTTCCAGAGCGGTCAAGGATGATATGGCATGGATGAATACCGAGGGACTTTTGCGTTGACTGTACGGTCAGGGATGCATCCGCCGAGTCGATGGTAAACGATGTTACTTCGCCAGATTCAGTTTCATTCACAGCGTAGAGCACTGTTCCAGCGGCGTTTACCGCAAGAAAGGATGGACTTGCCGTCTTTGGTCCGGAGTGCAGCTTGCGCAGGGAACCATTTTCCGTATCGAAGCGATATGTATAGATACCCTCCGACTCATTTTTATCAGTGTAGGTGCCTACAAACAGCAGGCTTGTTTTCGCAGAAGAGGTCATCCTAAGCTCCATTTGGTGGCGGGACAGCTACGGCTGCGTAGAGTCGCACAGCGCCACGGTTTTCCAGTAATCCGATGTTATCCGCCGGGATTGGTCCCTGTCCCGGATACACACACCGAAATTGCGAAAACGATAGGTTGTTTCCTGTATGTCCGTTTCCATTCAAGGAAACGCCGTTTGCATTATCCATCGATTGTCGATGCAAACATCTCCGACATCGATAGGCCTGATGGATGATTTTTGTAAGAAACGTTGGGCATCTGATGCACCAGCGACCGGAGCCGTATAACTTTGCTTAACAACCCACAGGCACTTGTGAATCACCTGCACAACCTGCACGACCAGCTGCAAAAGGCCTTATTGGCGGCCTTAACCGCGGCGGATGTGAAGTCAACGGTAGATGATTTGTCTGCCGTAGCAGATGTCCGTGGTGGTGACACGATTTATGCAATCGACATGATCGCCGAAGAAATCATCGATGCGTACTGTGAAGAATGGGCCGCAGCCGAGGGTCCACTTGTACTTATCTCCGAAGGTATTGAAGATGCAGGCTGGAAAGTCTTTCCTCATGATGCCCGTGAAGAGGATGCCCGCTTCCTGTTGATTTTTGATCCCATCGATGGCACCCGTAACCTGATGTTCAACAAGCGCTCCAGCTGGGCGCTTAGCGGAATTGCGCCAAACAAGGGGCGTGAGACGACATTGGTTGATATCGAGGTTGCGATGATGACCGAGCTGCCGACAAGCCGTGCGCTCCTCGCGGATCAGCTGTGGGCCATTAAAGGTGATGGAGCATTCCGGCGTATTCGCAACCTTCATGATGGCAGTGAGCAGGACGCACAGATTCGCCCAAGCCAGGAAACAACGCTTTCACACGGCTTTAGCTCCATCGCCAAGTTCTTCCCGCCGGGAAAAGCGGCGATGGCGGAGTTTGAAGAGCTGCTCCTCGAAGAAGTTGCTCCAAATACGGGCGAAAATCCATTGGTCTTCGATGACCAGTACATGACAACGGGTGGTCAGCTCTACGAACTAATGGTTGGACATGACCGCTTTACGGCTGACCTGCGGCCAGTGTTCTTCAAGAAGCTGGGTTTGCCAGCGAAACTTGTCTGCCATCCGTATGACATTTGCGTCGAGCTCATCGCGCGGGAGGCTGGCGTCATCGTCGTGGATGAACATGGAAATCGGCTTAGCGCATTACTGGATATCCGCGCGGATGTTTCGTGGTGCGGATATGCAAACATCGCCGTCCATGACCGCGTTCAGCCGGTTCTGGAACGATTGCTTACTGCGTAAAATTAAGCTGGCACCGGCGCGTGCTGGCTAAAATATGATAATTTCGTGGGTCATGTTCTGTTGGCCCACCACCATCACCGGAATAGCCATTGGCGACCGGGAACTGAGAGTCGAAGCTGTCATCGATCAGGAAGTCCTGATCGATATGGTCAAAACACAGCACGACCTCGACCACTTTCCTTATGGCTGGATGCTCTGGCCAAGTGCCATCGGCTTGTCTAAGTACATTCTGAGCAATCCACAACGCTTTGCTGGAAAGCGCGTTCTTGAGCTTGGATGTGGCGTTGGGATGTCAGGTGTCGCGGCGGCGATCGCCGGTGGAACCGTAACGCAAACCGACTATCTCAGTGGCGCCCTTGAGCTCGCGACGCGTAATGCCACTCTGAACGGCATTGAAACGACATCGTGCCTAGGCGACTGGCGGGATTTCCCGGCGGCCCTGATTGACTCGGTCGATATTGTGATCGGGACCGATATTCTCTACGAACGGACGATGCATCCGTATCTGGAGACGCTTCTGCCGATGTTTACCAAGCGGGGAGTCCCGGTGCTGATCGCGGACCCGATTCGCCCGCAGTCCCTAGATGCACTCGGACTTTGGGAGCACGATTTGTTTCATGTGGAACATGATTTTGTGGATGTCCCATGGGATTCACAGTCAAAAACCATTTGGATTGTTGAGCTCACGAAGGCACGAGGGAAGGGGTGAGGTGTATTCTGATGACATGTTTCATCGCCAAGGTAGCCCGCTCATCATCCCTGTACACACGGCCTATGTCACGCCTGACCCCTATGGGTTGGAAATCCGTGAAGATAAGGCGACGGCGCTAACCAATCCCGCTCAGACGCTGACCTGGTTTGGCAAGCTGTCAAAGGGTGTGTGCGAAATCAAGCTTCGAGTGATTCCAGCCCCTGGGAGCGAGTCTAAGCTCACATTTGTTGTCAATGGGCAACGTCAGGATGTTCGAGTTCCAGCCGCTGCGGATGGCAAAGCCGTCGATATAGCCTGCCGGACATTTGCTTCGAAGAAAGAGCAATTCGTTTCCTTTGCGCTGAGCAGTAGTGGGGGCGGCCCGACATCCGATAAGCGGTCTGCACTGCAAGTCGTCGCACTCATCCTCAGTGGATCTGCCACAACCGGTGCGCATTTCAACTACAAGGAACGCCGCAACTGCGCCAGCATCCACCTTGGCTATCCCACCGCACGCGACCAGCAAGTGGCTGGCTTTTACAATGAGTGCACGCCGGAAACAGATCCCATTCATACCTACTATGAGGTTTGTGGCTGGAATCGCGGCTACTTCGGGATGCAGGTGAACTCACCAACAGAGCGCCGTGTTATTTTCAGTGTGTGGGATGCGGGAAATGAAGCCGTTGATCGCAACAAGGTTGGCTCCGAAAATCGGGTCACGCTTCTTGCAAAAGGCCCTAATGTTGTCGCAGACTCTTTTGGCAATGAAGGGACCGGTGGGCATAGCCACCTCGTCTTCAACTGGAAACTTGGTGACACCTTTCGCTTCTACATGACGGCGGAAGTCAGCGGGCAATTTACGACTTACACTGGCTGGTTTTACTTCCCTGACAGGCGTGAATGGGGTCTGATTGCACGTTTCCGTGCTCCCAAGGATGGCCAGTACATGCGCGGGCTCTACTCGTTCAATGAGAACTTTGGCGGTGAAACCGGGCAGCTCAAGCGCCGTTGTCGTTTTGGGCCCGCGTGGGTCCACGATGCCGCCGGTACCTGGACAAACCTCAACACGATCAAGTTCACCTGTGATGCGACAGGGTCAGCAGGCGACCGTATCGACTTTGATGGCCTTATCGACTCCCGTGGGCGCTTCTTCCTCGAAAATGGCGGTTTCAGTAACTGGGGGCATGTCAAACTCGGACAAACAGCGACAGCGCCGCTTCTCACAGGTGCGCATCCGGATGTAAACCTCCCGGACATCAAGCCATTCTTGACCCGGCAGGGGCGGTAAGCACGTAGCCTCTCCCGGAAAACAGCGCGGTGATTGTTAGTCCGTTGCCGGAGTCTTGGATGTCGTTTCTGGGAGAAAGATGTTTCGGTACTGCTCCGGGTTGAGGAACATCTTCTCAAACCGATGGAGCAACACCGCTCCGTGGGCGCCATCTGCGTAGCGGTGGTCGAACGTGAACGAAATTGTGACGCACTTGCGTACGACGACTTCGTCTCCAATCACGACCGCTTTCTTCTTAGGGGCTCCAATGCCCATGATGACCGGGCAGCGGCAATAGGGCGAAAGAGGCACCAGCGCATTCTCAATACCGAGTGGCCCGAAGTTTGAGATCATCACCGAGCCAAATCTGTCATCTGGAATACCCATCGCCTCGAGTGAGAGGTTGAGGGTGTACTGAAAGAACATTTGGATACGCATCAGGGGACCGAACAGCCACCCCGGAACCCGCATCGCAACCTGCTGGACCTGCTGCATCCCCTTGTCAGTGCCATCCTTGAGGACTTCCGTGAGGCGCTTTGACTCCGATGCCAGCTCGGGAAGACCCTTACCGGTCATGTTCTTCAGAACAAATCCTGACAGGTCCAGACTGCCTTTTTTCTTGAGAAGGGTGGTGATGAAGACATCCGTGGATGCACGCCGGTGGAGATTTCGTCCCCTGAGCACATGATTGAGCTGCGGGTATGTGTCGAGACAGTTTGCAACAATCAGCGCAACATAATGCGTGAGGCTTGGGCGGACATCAGCCTTGATTGTCTTTAGAAATGCTTCGGCATCCTCAACCGGAAGCTCAAGCCACGAATACGTGCTTGGGTCACGGGGGTGGGACCAGGTCGCGATGGAAATCTTGCGGTAGCTGGTGAGGAGCTGCTGCTCGGTTGTTGGAACGTTTGGCATCAATACTTCCCCCTGGTGGCGTGTGGATGCACTATATAGCAATAACGTAAATGAGGTTCCAGGCAGTGCCTACAATCCCAATCGTTACTCTTGGCTTGCCAAGGCCCGGGGCAGAATGAGGAGACCAATCGCTACAACGGGAGCGATAAAGAATGGCAAAACGGATGTTGGCTGAGAACCCATCATGCGGAGAACAAATCCCGTGACCGCAGCCGATTCCATGAGGGCAAGACTAATCATCAGCCGGGTCTTCGCCATGTTGGCAGGCAGCATCGGGCTCGTGAGAAGAGCGTTTACAATACCTCCCACAAGCCCGATAGCGGCCAATACATTGAGCACAAGGAATGTCGACTGGTCAACGACTTTGGTCTCGACTGGCAGTTGAAAAGCCATAGCTCCGTAAAACACACACATGCCCATCATGACAACTGTAACGAGCCTCAGGGAACCACGGCTTTTCATAAGTCTCTCCTATGCCTCGAAGGCCTGCTGAAGGTCGGCGATGATGTCATCGATATGCTCGATGCCAACGCTGACACGGACGAGGTCATCAGTAATACCGACTGCGATACGGACATCCTCAGGCATGCTGACGTGCGTCATCGTCCAAGGCTGTTCGATGAGCGACTCAACGCCGCCAAGGCTCTCCGCCAGCGTGAACATCTTCACATTGGACAGGGCCTTCTTGACCATTTCGCCATTTTGCATCCGGAACGAGAATGTCCCGCCGTAGCCACTCATCTGGCGCTTTGCAAGCTCGTGTTGCGGATGGCTTTCGAGTCCAGGGTGAAGCACTTCCTTGATTTCCGGGCGGGTTTGCAGCCACTTCGCAAGTGCGAGCGCGTTTGCATTGTGGACATCCATGCGGACAGGAAGCGTCTTGATACCGCGGAGCACCAGGAAGCAGTCAAATGGGGCCTGGCCACTGCCCATCGCGTTCTGCAGCATCCCAATCTTGTCCGCCAGCTCAGGGTTGTTCGTGACCGCTCCGCCACCGACGACATCGGAGTGACCGTTGAGGTACTTCGTCGTCGAGTGCATCACGATGTCCATCCCTAGGTCCAGCGGGCGCTGGAAGTAAGGCGAAAGGAAGGTGTTGTCACAGAGCGTGATGACATTGTGTTCCTTGGCGATCGCAGCGATTGCGGTGAGGTCCAGAAGGTTCATCAGAGGGTTGGTCGGCGTTTCCGTCCAGATACCACGGGTATTCGGGCGGATAGCCGCACGCAGCTTATCGAGGTCACGCATGTTGATGAACTCGACATCCACGCCCTTGGTTGTCATCACGGATGCCATCAAGCGATACGTCCCGCCGTAGAGGTCATCGTGTACGAGGAAGTGGTCACCTGCATTGAAGAGCTGAATCAGGGTTGCCGTGGCGGCCATTCCTGTGCCAAACGCAAATCCGCGGATTCCACCCTCGAGCTCTGCCAAACATGTTTCAAGAGCGAAGCGTGTCGGGTTTCCGGAGCGTCCGTAGTCAAACGTGCGCTGCTTGCCAACCGTCTCAAATGCATAGGTAGATGAGAGGTAAATAGGAGGCATCACGGCGCCGTGCGCATCCGGCATCGGGCCAGAGTGCACACACGTCGTGGCGATATTTTTACTTTTAATTGCCATAGTGGTCTCCTTAAAACTCGAGGGTTACCGTTTCACGGATGCGGCGGATAGCTTCATCCACACGCTCGCCAGCCTTGTCGCCATTAATGGTCAGGGACATCCGGATGTAGCCATCACCTAGCTCGCCATAGCCAAGACCTGGGATGACCAAGACGCCAGCCTTTTCGAGGAGCACCTTTGCAAAGGTCATCGATGTATAGCCCTTTGGCACTGGAATCCAGACAAAGAAGCCAGCCTTTGGGTAGTCGAGCTTCCAGCCGAGGGAGTTCAGGCCATCGATGAGGCGCTTGCGGCGGAGGTCATACAGCGCGAATGTCTCAGCATTGGATGCATTGAGCAATGCCCAGCCCGCGGTACGCGAGATGGCGGCGAACTGTTTGGAGTCAATGTTCGACTTCATCCGGTTCAGCGTCGTGATGCCTTCTTTGTTTCCAACGGCAAATCCGATACGCCATCCGGTCATATTGAAGGTCTTGGAGAGGGAGTGGGTTTCGATTGCGACATCCATTGCACCTTCGGCCTGGAGGATACTTGGCGGCTGATAGCCATCGTAGCCGACCTCTGCATACGCACAGTCGTTACAGATCAGGAGGTCGTATTCCTTGGCAAAGCGGACGGCATCGTTGAAGAACGAAAGCGGCGCAATCGCACCCGTCGGGTTGTGCGGATAGTTGAGGAAAAGGAGCTTTGCTGCCTTTGCGACATCGGTTGGGATGGCGGTGAGGTCAGGCAGGAAGTTATTCTCAATCGTCAGTGGCATGAGGTAAGGCTGGCCACCGGCTAGAAGGGTCTGGACCTTGGGAACGGTGTAGTTCGGGTCTGGGATCAGGGCGATATCGCCTGGATCGATGTAGGCCCAGCAGAGGTGGGCAAGCCCTTCCTTGGATCCGATGAGAAGGACCATTTGGTCGGTAGTAACTTCCACACCATAGCGGTTGTAGAACCACTGGGCAGCCTGCTTCAGGAAGATTGGATCACCGGCATCGGATTCATCGTAGCAGTGCGTCTCAGGATTCTTTGCTTCTTCATAGAGACGGTCGATGATTGGGGTTGGGGTTGGCTGGTCAGGATCACCGATTCCGAAGTCGATGAGGTCTTTGCCTTCAGCGCGTGCTGCTGCCTTGAGGCGGGCAATTTCTCCAAAGAGGTAGGGTGGGATCAGGTCGAGGCGCTTGGCACGGACTGGCATGGTGATATTTCCTTTCGATGTGGGCCGCCAGCGTCTGGCGGAACAGGGTTAGTTCAGCTCGATAGAGCCGGAATAGACAAGGGTTGCTGGGCCGGTCATAAAGACGTGGTTGCTTGCTTCATCCCAAAGGATTTGCAGATCCCCTCCAGCGAGGGTGATGTTGACTGAGCGGCGTGAAAGGCCATTGAGGTGTGCTGCAACGGCGACGGAACACGCTCCCGTTCCGCAGGCAAGCGTTCTGCCGGCACCACGTTCCCACGTCAACATATGAAGGTGTGATGCGCTTAGCACCTGAACTTCATGGACATTGGTTTTGCGGGGGAAGCGGGAATGCTTTTCGAGCTCAGGGCCGATGGTATTGATGGATGCATCCGTTACGGTGTCGACAAAATAAACCGCATGTGGATTTCCCATTGAGACGGCCGTAACGGCTACATTTTGCCCGTTCACATCGAGGGTTTCGCTGATGGCAGGGCCATCCGGGCCGGTCATCGGGATCTCTGGGCGGCTGAGGCGTGCAGGACCCATGTCGACGCGGACGCTGTCAACGACAGCTCCATCGCCGTTCAGCTCAAGCACAAGGTCGCCGGCTTTTGTCTCAACGGTTATCGTTCGCTTGTCCGTGTGGCCATTTTCGTAGACCCATTTGCCAAAGCAGCGGATGCCGTTACCGCACATTTCAGCCTCGGATCCATCCGGGTTGTACATACGGTAGGTAAGGTCGATGCCATCACGGGATGAGGGTTCGACGACGAGGATGCCATCCGAGCCGATACCAAAATGACGGTCACAGAGGAATGGGGCATTTTGCTCAATGACATCAACCGGAATTTCCGGATGTGCAATCCTGTCGATCAGGATGAAATCATTGCCAATGCCATGCATTTTTGCAAACGGGACATTCACTATGCGGACTCAGCCTCATCGGCGACTTCCGTAATATCAAAGCCCTTCTCAGCGGCTTCGCGCAGACTGATTTGGCGGCTTGGGACAATGCTGGTGACGCTGCTTTTGTAAACCAGCTGCGTTGGGCGGCCTGGGGAATCCAGCAAAATCGTAAACTGGTCAAAGCCACGGACGGTTCCGCGTAGCTGGACCGAGTTGGAGAGATAAATCGTTACTGCGATGTTCTCACGGCGGACCTGATTTAGAAAGAGGTCCTGCAAACCCTGATGTCTCTGCATCATTCACTCCTTATTTGCCTGACAATGGTTCGGTCAGCAGGCGGAATACCCGCTCTGCGGTATCGGCGACGGCTTCACGGGCATCGATGGTCAACCATTCCGTCATTGGGTCTCCGCGGAACCATGTCCGTTGGCGACGTGCAAAGCGCCGTGTGTCCTGCGCCATTGCATCCACCGTGGCTTCATATCCACGTTTACCCGTCAAATACTCTACCAGATGACGGTATCCAAGGCTTAGCATTGGTTTTGCATCCGGTGGAATTCCCGCGGCAAGCATCCCTTCTACTTCAGCCAAAAAGCCATCGGACATCATTTGCTGCACCCGTGCATTTATACGAACATCCAGCTCCGCCATGTCGCGTTCCATAACGATAAGGCGGGCTCCCGGTTTAGGGATGCCATGGACGCCCTCGGGTGTCCGCCAGGAGGACATCGGCTTTCCAGTCACTGTGTAGACTTCGAGCGCACGCATGATGCGTTTGAGGTCTGCGGGTGGCATCCGTTCGGCCGATTCTGGATCGACTTTTTGTAAGCGTTCGTGCAGCAATGCCGTGCCGTGAATAGCGGCTTCTTCGGACCAGGCAGCGCGCAGCTCGTGCTGTGGACCCACGGGAGGGATGGAAAGCGTTGCTAGCATCGGGCGGATATAGAGGCCCGTACCACCCACCATTACTGGCGTTAAACCGCGCGTGGCAAAGTCCGTGAGGACTCCTTCCGCGTGGGCTGTAAAGTCTTGGACAGTAAAGTCACTGGTGGGGTCGACCAGATCAATCCCGTACCAAGGGATGCTTTGTTGCTCCTCCGGCGTGGGCTTTGCGCTCCCGATGTTAAGCGATCGGTAGACCGCGACGGCATCCGCTGAGATACACGCACTGCCAAGTCGCTGCGCGACGGCGATACCGACTGCCGTTTTACCAACCGCGGTTGGGCCGGCGATGGCCCAGCGGTGGGGGATGTCGGTCATAATAAAGTCCCGCTCTTAGATGCTGAAAAGGTCCGCTGCCGATGGGCTATCGGGGAGCTGGAAGGTTTGCTCACGTCCCGGGCCAACGGAAACGAAGCGCGCAGGGACACCCGCAAGCTCCTGAACCCGTGCCACGTAGGCTTTTGCATTCGTGGGGAGCTCATCATACGTTGTCGCATTTTCCACGCCGGCTTCATCCCAGCCTGGGAGCGTCTCGAACATCGGCTCACAGCCATCGAGCAGCTGAACATCCCCGCTTGGGAAGCGGGCAAGTGCGCTACCAGCACGTGTGTAGCCGGTACAAATCTGAACTTCAGCAAAGCCCGCAAGGACATCGAGGTGGCCGATATGGATGCCCGTAAGACCATTGACGCGTACCGAATGCTTAAGCGCAAACGCATCCAGCCAGCCGCAGCGGCGTGGGCGCCCCGTCGTCGTGCCGTATTCATGCCCCCGCTCACGGATTCGGTCGCCGCGCTCATCGAGGAGCTCCGTTGGGAATGTTCCCGAACCAACACGCGTTGTGTACGCCTTGACCACGCCGAGAACCTGCGAAATCGCGGTTGGAGGAATACCCGTACCAATGGTGGCTCCACCAGAAATCGGATGGCTACTTGTCACAAATGGGTACGTTCCGCCATCGAGATCGAGCATCGTGGCCTGCGCACCTTCAAACAAGATCTTACTGCCGGCATCCATCAGGTCGTGCGCCAGCGCCTGCGTGTCGCAGATATACGGAGCAAGTGTTGCTGTTACCGTGCCAAGCTGCTTGATGATGGCATCCACGGTGTATGTCTCGCCCTGGAAGACGTGCTTCAGGATGGCATTTTTCAGTGGGATGATTTGTTCCAAACGCTCGCGAAGGCGGGCTGGATTGATGATGTCGCCCATCCGGATACCGACGCGGCTTGCTTTGTCTGCATAGCATGGCCCGACGCCACGACCCGTTGTGCCGATTTTGGCCTTGCCACGTGCGGTTTCCTCATGCATATCGAGGTCGCGGTGGTAAGGCAGGATGACATGCGCATTTTGGGAAATACGCAGACCAGATACATCGATGCTCTTAGCAACGAGCGCATTTATCTCTTCTGTGAGGGTCCACGGGTCGATAACCATCCCATCCGCCATGATGGAAATGACTCCCGGAGTTAGGACGCCGCTTGGAATGAGGTGGAATTTGTACTGAGTGCCAGCAAATTGAACGGTGTGCCCGGCATTGGGGCCTCCGCCGTAACGGATGACGGCATCGGCTTC
This sequence comes from uncultured Armatimonadota bacterium, assembly GCA_903881535.1. Taxonomy (GTDB): domain Bacteria; phylum Armatimonadota; class Armatimonadia; order Armatimonadales; family Armatimonadaceae; genus CAIRTT01. Next base: position 7,239 of record CAIRTT010000540.1, on the reverse strand, counting down.
CTGGCAGAGGATGTCAACAAGCTTGCCTTTGGCCTCATCACCCCAGTGTGTCCCGACCACTACCACTGCACCCATTTGCGACTCCTTGGATGGTTGACAACTTGACGCTTACAACCAGCCCTATAGAATAACGCATCAGTGGGCGGCTTGCCGTTACGAATGTACGAATGACCGGTGTGGCATGACTGAAAGTCTTCGAAGTTTCACTCAGGCTTGGTACATCCAGCGTAACCGCTACCGCGTCAAAGTCATCAGTACCGGTCGGATCATGTATTCACTGTATATACACGATGAGTCGCTATTTGAAGGTATGGTTTTGATAGTCTCCCGGCAACTACCAGCAATTGTACTGAAAATTCACAATCTGTAAAAAAAACGACAGGTGGGTGAAGGAAATTGACACCGTCTTAACTGAAATGTTAAGAGATTCTTCACACTGCGTTGAGTTTCAAGTCGGTATGCTGGGTTCGCTGATTATTGCCCACATTGTTCCTTTGGAGTTGGTTGGGTGTATGAGGCGGCAAATGTATTTCATAAATTCCGTGCAGAAATCAAAGATGCACGGGTGAAGGTGGTTTCAATGCGTCGCAATCAAAACGGTTTCACGCTGATCGAGCTTCTGGTGGTTATCGCAATCATCGCAATCCTCGCTGCAATCTTGTTCCCTGTGTTTGCACAGGCACGTGCTAAGGCTCGGGCAATCTCCTGCCTCTCCAACGTCAAGCAAATTGGTCTTGGCTTTGCGATGTATGTTCAGGACTACGATGAGCAAACCCCATCTGGCCGCGGTGGCGGCTGGGAGTGGTGGACAGAGCTCATGCCTTACTTCAAGAACATTGACTTCTTGTACTGCCCAGACCGTAACGACGGCGGACGCTACACCCAGGGATCCGGCACAAACGGCGTTTCCTCCGGTCCTTTCCAACTTCGTAAGTACATCGGTTATGGCTACAACTGGGGACCAATCGGTTGGCGTGGTGGCGGTCTTCTTCAGCGCCAGCAACCAAACCCAGAGCAGACCCGCTCCCACTTGCCTGGTATGTCATTGGCATCCATCACCGAACCAGCAGGCACCTTTGCATTCGGTGACACCTATGACACCCCACGTATGACCGTTGGTATCGGCTTCTTGGCCGACACCTGGGGCGGTACATCCGTTGCGAGTCTTCGCCACAGTGGCGGCATGTTGAACTTTGCTTTTGTCGATGGCCATGCTAAGGCAGTCAAGATGAAGGCCGGCTATATGTCCGGTGCATTCAATAACAAGTTCGTTATGGTCGGCGATGTAAACTTGGCACGTACTGCATACTGTGCAGATCCGTCCGGTATCATCAACACCAACCCTGACTCCGGTGATGGAATGAACATCCCATCGGGAATCGCATGTGGCGATATCCCAGCATGGATTACAGCTAACTACCCAGGTTGTGGTACCACCGGTACTTCCAACTGCTTCTTTAGCAACTAATCGGAAAATAGACCGGTCTGCTCTTTGGAAACGAAGAACAGGCCGGTCTTGATTTATTGGAGAAACACAATGAAGAAATCCCTTTTGATTGGAATGCGCGGTCTGATGGCATTGATGGCAGTTGCACCTCTTGTCGCTGGCTGTGGAGAAAAGACTGTTGCACCTGGCAAGAATGACACCCCTGAAATTAAAGCACAGCGTGGTCAGAAGTCCGGCGATGAGTTTCGTCGCCTTCCGGGCAAAAAAGATGTTGAACGCCGGGAGCATATTGCCCCCGGCGCTCGTTTTTATAGAGCGTGAGAGTTAGGATTTCTGGATGAAGACCCATCGTAACCTGCGATTCGCACCGATGATTCCGTTTGTTGCATTGGCATTCCTTGCCCCAGCATCGGCTGCGCCACCCGCAAAGCCCATCGTGGCCAAAGCCAAAGCTACCGTCAAGGCAACTACACCTACTGTCGACTTCACCCGCTACGGTAATCCTGCAGGCACGCGCCAAGCAAAGGTTGTAGCCGGCGATGTTGGCGTGCTTCCAAATGGCCGTCTGCTTAATCCAACCGGCGAGCGCCTCTACACCGCAGGTAGCGACCTCTTCGATTTGTCCCTCAGCCCGGATGGCAAGACGCTTGTCGGAAACTACGATGGCGGCATGACCATTTGGCAGCGGAACACACCCGGTGGCATCCCACGCGCCATCACCCAGAAAAACATGGGCTTCGCCGGCGCATTCACCCACGGCGGCGCACAGTACATCGTCTCGAACGGCGATGCAGGCCACGGAATCTCCATCTACGATGCAACCAGCTGGTCCCTACCAAGCGCCCCGGCAACAACCGACCGTAAGGTGATGAATGTTGATCAAGAACCGCTCTTTACGATTCCAGCCGACAAAGAAACGTACATTCAGGACCTTGTTCTCGCGCCGGATGGCCACACCGTGTTTGCCCTCGATGTCGCACGCCAGCGCGTGATCGTGTTTGACCTCACGGAAAAGAAGGTCATCGCCGATGTCGCAGCAGGACGTCAACCGTACGCCCTCGCACTCAACGCCGATGGCAGCCGTCTCTTCGTTGCGAACATCGGAATCTTTGACTACTCCCTCGTTCCGCCTCCAGCGGAAGGCAGCGGCTTTAGCAAGCGCGGACTGCGTGTTCCACCATTTGGTTTCCCATCCAAAGAAGCCGAAACCGGCGTTCAAGTAGAAGGCCGCTTCGTCCCAGGCCTTGGCTCGCCGCGCGTCCCGGATGCGCAAAGCCTCTGGTCCTATGATGTTCGTAAGCCAGATAGCCCGACGGTTACGGGAAAAGCCAAGACCGGTATCCTGATCCACGCGCCTGCCGATAATGGCAAGTCGGTTGGCGGATCCGCACCCAATGCGCTTTACATCCACGGCAACAATATCTGGGTCTCGAATGCTAACAATGACACCGTTCAGGCATTCGATGTGCGTACGCTCAAGCTCAATAAGACCATTAAGCTAACTCCGACAAAAGAGCTCTCCCGCCTGCGTGGAATCATCCCAACCGGGATGGTGATGAATCGTAAAGGCACACGTCTCTACGTCGCCGAAGCGGGAATCAATGCTGTTGCGGTCATCGACCCTATAAAGGGAACCGTCCTTGGACACATCCCGACCGGCTGGTATCCAACACAGCTGGCCCTTGGACCATTCGATGAAAAGCTCTTTATTGCAACCCAAAAGGGTATCGGACGCGGACCACGCGGCTATAAAAGTCTGCGCCCAAAAACTGATGAGCGCTTCGGCCTCGGCGATATTCCTGGAATGGTGGATGTCATTTCCACACCAAAGGATGCTGACCTCGCGAGCCTGACCCAAAAAGTCCTCGACTACAATGGCTTGCTCCCGGTTGCTGCAAAGCGCCCTGAGATTCCAAAGGATGTCCAGTACGTCGTTTTCATTACCAAGGAAAATCACACCTTTGATGGCATCTTCGGCACGCTCGAAGGCGCAGATGGCGATCCGGATTACGCAGAGTTTGGCGACAAAGGCTGGATTCGTGAGAAGGGTAAGGCTGAGCGGCTTCCGATCATGCCAAATCACCTCAAGCTAGCACGCCAGTTTGCCGTCAGCGATAACTTCTACATGGAGCCTGAGGCATCCGGGGATGGACACCGCTGGCTGGTAGGCGTCTACCCAAGCATCTGGACAACACGTGTTTATTATGCCGGATGGGGCTTCTCACTGAGCGAATCGGCACGTGCTCGAATGACATCCTTTGGCTCCAATGGTTCGCAGATTCCAGAGGATTACCTCGAAAATGGCTCGCTCTGGGAGCACCTCGGGCGTGGAAATATTTCGTTCCGTAACTACGGCGAAGGCTATGAACTTCCACATAACGATGAAGGTGCTCCTGACTCCAAGTCGGGTGCCAATATGCTGGTCAACTTCCCTATGCCGAAGATTCTCTTCGACAACACCTGTTTTGAATTCCCTGCATACAACAACAACATCCCAGACATCGCCCGTGCAGACTGGTTCATGGATGATGTGACGAAGTACCGCAAGACCCATAAGGGTGCTCTGCCACGCTTCCTGAACATCGCAATCTGTAACGACCACGGTGCGGGAGCCAATGCGAGCCGTGGGTATCCATATACATCCAGCTATATGGCAGACAACGACCTCGCCCTTGGTCGCATCATGGAGTTCCTCTCCAAGCAGCCTGAGTGGAAGAAGATGGTCGTGTTCGTAACACAGGATGACTCGGGTGGGGATGGCGACCATGTCGATCGTCAGCGCTCCTTCGTGCTTGGCCTTGGCCCATGGATCAAGCCTGGTTACGTCAGCCATGACCATACAAGCATCATGAGCATCCACAAGACCATCTATCGGATCTTTGGCCTTGGACCAAACAACCTCTTCGATGCGGTGACAACCGACCTCAGCGACATGTTTACGGATAAGCCAAACTTTGCGCCGTACAAGCATGTTGCGAGTGATCCAAGGGTGTTCAAGCCTGAAGACACCATGGATCCAGATGACCCTGAGTTCAAGAAGCGGCGTGGTGAGCGTCCTGCTATGCGTATGGATGACCCGAAGTGGATTGAGAAAATGCGTGAGGAAAGTGCAAAGCCTCAGCGCCAACAGCAGGACGAGGACTAATCCTATGGTCACGCCTCACATCTGCAATGTTAAGAAAATGTTGAGAAGTTGTGAGGCGGGACCGTTTATGGTCATCGCGCTTCTTTTGTCGGCACTCCTGACAGGGTGTTCGAACAAAACCACATCGGCCCCGCAGTCAAGTCAGAACATCTTTGACGATGTAACGACAGCTGCGGGGCTTTCCTATGTCTGGGAGCAGCCAAAAGGAAAGTCACCGCTCACCATCCTCGAAACGATAGGCAATGGCGCGGCGTTTCTCGACTTCAACCAGGATGGCAACCTCGATATTCTGCTCGTCGGTGACAAGACTTCGCTCTACACCGGGCATGGCCGTGGTGCCTTTAAAGACATCAGTGAAGCCGTCGGGCTTGGCACAATAACAGGCAAACATCTCGGCTGCGGTGTCGCTGACATTGATAATGATGGCTACCCAGACATCTACTTGTCGGGTTACAAAACCGGGCACCTCCTTCGAAATGAAGGTGGAAAGCGATTTGTAAATGTCTCCGCGCAAGCTGGCATTCCTGTGCAACCCTTCGGTACGGCGGTTACCTTTGCTGATATCGACTCGGATGGCTTACCGGACCTCTATGTCGGTAACTACATTAAGTTTGATGCCACCAGCATCCAGGCTTGCCAGCGGGGCGCGGCGCTGACGAGCTGTCCTCCCGGCGCCTACGATGGCATCAGTGGACGCCTCTACAAGAATCTTGGGAATGGTCGCTTCACGGATATCACATCCAAGTGGAATACAACCCTTCCGCAAGGCAAGACGCTGGGTGCGGCATTCGCACCGCTTGGCGGAACCCCGGGACGACAATCGCTTGGCATCGCAAATGATGAAGTTCCCGGCGAGCTCTTCCGGCATAACGGTAGCTCCTTCAAAGCCACGGGGCAGCAAGCGGGAATTGCGTACTCAAGCGTTGGCGTGCCGCATGCTGGGATGGGGCTTGACTGGGGGGATGTCAACAATGATGGTCTCCTTGATATTGCGATGATGACATTTTCCACCGAGACGAAGCCTGTTTATATTGCTGATAAGAGCGGCTTTTTTACAGACTTCGCGGCGCAGCTGGGCGTCGCGGCTGAGCTAAACCCGGATGTCGCATTTGGCGTGAAGTGGCTGGACATCGACAACGATGGCTGGTTGGACATCCTCGTCACAAACGGCCATACAGCCGACAATATTGCCCAGACGGGTAGTGGTGAGGTGTATCGTCAGCCAATGGCTCTGCTGCGAAATGTAGAGGGAACAAGGCTTACACGAATCCGAGGCGCTGCGCTCGACAAGCCGATTGTCGGCCGCGGGCTGGCAACGGGGGATTTTGACAACGATGGTGGAATCGATGCCCTTGCTGTCGACAGCGCGGGAGCGCCTGTCCTCCTTCACAACACCTCGAAGGGACGCGGCCACTGGCTTGGCGTCAAGCTGTTCGGACACAAGAGTGGCCGGGATGCCTACGGCGCACTCGTGGTGCTCAAATCCGGCGAGAAAACGCTTACGCGCCACCATCACGCAGATGGCAGTTATTTGTCATCGAGTGACCCACGCATTCACTTCGGACTTGGTGCATCAACAGCCGTCACCGAGCTGACAATCCACTGGCCAAGCGGAACCAAGCAAATTGTCAAAGTCGATGCCATCGACCGCTACATCACCGTGGAGGAAGCCAAGTGAACCGCGCATTGATTGGCGGAATTGTGGCCGCGTGTCTCCTTGGTGGCGTTGGAATCAATCATTGGAACGGAGCGAAGCATCGAACTTGGTTACTGAACGCATCGATGTCAGATTTGGATCAATATGTCCCTTCGCATCCGGATGACATTTCCGCCAAAGTACGTCTTGGCCAGATGCTTGTCGCGAACAAAGATGCCCGCGGTATTGAGATGCTCAAAGCTGCTGCGGATGCACCTTCGGAAGACGAAGCCATTTGGTTCGCCTACGTGGATGCGCTTATCGATCCCAGTGAGGCGATGGCGCAGCTCGACAAGTATTTCCAAGTCCTTCCTGATTCAACAAAGCTGCGGACGGCAAAAGCCCGGCGCCTCGCAGAGCTCGGCGACCCAAGTGGTGCGCTTAGCCTCGCCGATGAGCTAATCAAAGCATCCGGCAAAAATGCGGACATTCTCCGCGTTCGTGCAGATGCCTTCATGCTGCTCCGGCGTGTGAATGAGGCATCGGATGCACTCAAAGCGGCGATCAAGCTCGATGACCGTGCAGAGATCCGCCTACTCCTTGCGATGACGCTTGTACCGCAGCAGCGCTACCGTGAGCTGCGGGATGTTTGTCTTCCGATAGTTGCAAAAGGGGATGCGGGCATTGCTCAAGGGCACGCTGTACGCGCTCGTTTATACCTTGCGGGGGCGGCGCTAAACCTTGCTACGCCTGTAGATGACATCCAGAAGACAACAACCGACCTTGAGGACATCACTCAAAAGACCAACTTCCTTGAGCCTCAGGAGCAGTTCCTTCCATATTACTTTTTGGGCGAGTGCTATCTGCGAGCTGGAAAGTTCGCAGCTGCCGTCCGTGTGCTCCAACAGGCCGTAACCATGGCTCCGCAATTCCCTGCGGCGCTGTATTCACTTGCTCGCGCTGTACAGGCATCCAAGGATGCATCTACGGCATCACTGTTATTCAAACGGC
>CAIRTT010000539.1 GCA_903881535.1 uncultured Armatimonadota bacterium | reverse complement strand
TTTCCACAATCAAGCCCGAAAACAAACAAACCCGCGAAAACACCCTTCTGAATATTTCCAGAGGCAATCAAAGCACCGCCGGTGACTCATCCGATGTCATTGGAACCATCGGCGTAAGTGGCATCCCCTGCAGTGGAAACCGCCAAGCTGCGATCAAGACCTTAGGACCAAGCAAGTGGATTCCATTCACAACAGATGACACAGGTTCAGCGTGGATTCTGATTGGTCTTGACTCGGGCTATGAGAGCTACTCGCGCATCTGGATGCAGAATGTTAAGTTTACGTACCAGCCATGGGTGCTTTAATGTCACTATGGTCATCCCTTTTGCACTCTGTATAGCCATCGCCGCATCCAGCATCGCCACAACACCCCGCGATACATCCAAAGTTGTCCTTATCTCATGGGATGGCGCGCCGAACTGGGTCATCCGTGACATGGTCCGGGATGCAAAGCTGCCTGGCCTCGCTCGCATCATGGCCAGTGGCTTCCGCTCCGATGGAATGCAACCGGCCTACCCAAGCAAAACCGCCGTCGGACACGCATCCATTTTCACCGGCACCTGGCCTGACATCCATGGCGTCAGCAACAACGCTGTCCCGCTCCTGCCGCGGAGTGAAAATAGCCCGGACAAGACCATCCGGGGATTCGACAGCGCCGCGCTGCAAGTCGAACCCCTGATTGTCACCGCCGCCCGCCAGGGCAAGCGCGTCATCAGCCTCTCGAGCACACAGTCCTATCCAGCGGACAAATGGGTGAAGCAGCTGGCACCTCTCGGGATGGAAAAGAAGCTCAGCATTTACTCCGGATTTGAGAGTCAGATTTCGAAAAACACAGTCCTGGATGCCAGCCGTTTTAAGCCGGTCAGCCTCTGGAAAGATGTGCAGCATGCGGGTTCAAACCAGCCGCTTGGGTCAGCGATAGAGCTGGGCGAGACACGTGTTGAGCTCCTCCTCGTGGATGACCCATCGGACAGCACAAAGGGCTTCGACACAGTTTTGGTACGCACGGGCGCATCGGGTACCGCGGAGGCAGTTAAGGCAAAGGCGGCATCTGGTGAGCTGACCGCATGGTCCAAACCCATCGCAGTGCGCAAGGGCGATATGGTCGGGAACACCTTTGTACGGGCATTTACGCTGTCACCGGATGCATCCAATGTCGCGATTTTGCTCCGCTCAGCCAATGCAATTAAGGGTCATTCGAGCGCCGCGGAAGAGAAGGATTATCTCGCGACGTATACGGGCTTCCACGCGGATGCTTGGTTTGAGTATCAGGATGGACTTCTGGGAACGCCGATTTACGATGGCGGCACAGGCGATGCCGAAGCGCGCGCGGTCGAGCTGGTCCGCTTTGACCTCTCGCTGCTGACACGTGGCCTCCTCCACATGGCGACCAAGTACAAGCCAGACCTCATCACGCACTACACGCCACAAATCGACTCCGCCGGCCATACATTAATGGCATTTTTGGATCCATCCCTGCCCGGCCATGACCCAAAGCTAGCCGCGAAAATCCGGCCGTACTACGAGGATGTCATTAAGCTCCACGACCAGTGGGTTGGCACGGCATTCGATGCGCTGTCAAAGGACTACGCGTTCATTATCGTGAGCGACCACGGGATGGAAGGGACGAACCGCAAGGTTTACATCAACAAGATTCTGGTGGATGCGGGTCTCGCGACAGAAGATGCATCCGGAAAGCTCGACACAAAGCGCTCCAAGATTTTCGCGCCGGGCTGGGGTGAATTTGGCTTGGTGGTGAATGACACGACGTGGAAGGGCGGGATTGTGCTGCCAGGTGAGCGCGCCGCGGTGATCGAGGCGGCCACAAATGCGCTTCTGGCTGCACGTGACCCACAGACCGGAACGCAGATCATCCGCGCCGTGTTTGACTCGGCTGAAATTAGGCACTTGGGCATCGGTGGCGTGAATGGCCAGGATGTCTATCTGGACTTTGCGAAGGGTTATGCACCGAGTAGCGCGATGTCGAAGACGGTGGCATCGGTGACCAATGGTCTTGGTGGAAATGGTGTCCACGGCTTCCTCCCGCTCCGAGACAAAATGCAGGCCATCTGCTACGTTGGCGGCAAAGGTGTGCAGGCACGAGGTGAGCTGCGCAGTGTCCGACAGATTGACATCCACCCGACGGTCTGCGAGCTATTGGGAATCAGCCCATCTAAGTTTGCAATCGGCAGGTCGTTGCTGCACTAAGACCGATATCGGTGTCACCCACAACGGGTTGATAAGGCACAGTGTGTCGAAAGGTGTGAAGACACGGCTGACACACTTGACGCACCTATGGTTGATTTCGCATCGTTAGATTGTTGTATAACGCAACATTTTCGGGATATTGGGGATGTTTGAACGGCTGTGGAAGCAGTCCATACTGAATGCATACCCGCTTGGTGATGACTCAATGTCGAGCTCACCAGGCGGGTTTAACCATCCCAAGTACCGCATCTTTTTAGGGCCGCAATTTGCATTTACAATGCACATTTCGCTGTCACACTGTTCATCCCTGAACTGATAAGAGGGTATGGAAAACACTGAGAAAACCCCCACAACGCCAGATACCCTCCTTGCAGCGGCACGGGATGCGGCTGGCATAGTTGCAAGTCTGACAACATCCGAAGCCGTCAGCGCCCATATTGGAACCGCAGCCTTGAACAATGACTTCATCCAAGTCAACATCGGGGCAAGCCAACCACTGACATTTGAGCTCTACGAAAAGGTTTGCTCTGCATGGCAAAACAGCCCATTCAGCAGCGCCTATCTAATCGATACGCGTAACGACACCACGCTTGGTCTGTTTGAGCTTCAGGATGTGTTGACCCGTATTTGCCGCACGACGACATCCGAAATCGATGGCCACCAGGTTTCGATCACAACCTTCCCCTATTCGATTGATGGCACGGACATCGACAAAAGTAACTTTGAATATGAGGAAATCAAAGCCCTCGAGACACGGCTCGATGAGCATTTGCAGAACGCGGATGGCGGTGTTCCCTCCACGGACACATCCACTGGTTGGGCACGTCTGATCGCATTTCTTGAGCAGATAACCTTTCAGCTCGACACCCTGGCTGAGCTTTGTCCAAATGGCGTCACGGAAACCGAGTCAGAAGACGAAGATGAAGATGGCGAAGAAGAGGAAGAAGAGTGGGAAGAGGATGACTCTGACCCTTTTGAAGATGAAAGCGTTGTCGGCTGGGGAGAGGATGTCGAATGGCGGTTTGGCGGCGAAGCGGATGAAATCGGTACGCTCACCGATGACAATATGTTGATCGATCCGCAGAGCACCCCGGGGAACATCAAGTGGGTGAGGCTGTCGACCGGGATGTCCAACCGGGAAGCTCTCGAGGAACTTGGCGGCGATTCGGAGCAGGATGGCAGCGTCAGCCGGCAGTTCAACTACGGCATCATCATGCGGTACACCTACGATGGTTGCATTGGTGCACCATTGCCAGTGGTTGATGCAAGCGATGACGACATCGATGGCATTCTCACCAACTATGTCTCAGCCTGGCAGACAGCTCACACTGAGCTGGGCAACCGTACTTGGTTTTCGCTCAGCGATGCGTTTCAGTGCCTCTACGGACAGGCCCATTTGTACAAAGCCTACCTTCTGCGCCAGCGAAAGGCTGATATTGAGGAGACTCCAGAGGTTGAGCGTTCCGAGAGCGAAGTCGACGAGCTTGCCGCAATCCCAGCTCAGATCGTAGATCAGGAGACTGAAGCGGCAAGCTACCTTGCCAGCTATCAGCCTAACTTGGCTCCGTAGGGGTGAACGCCGATAATCGCATCCCGATTGATCGGACCGTAAATGTGTGGGAAAAGGCCATCGGAGTCGGTGGCCGGTTCCCATAACAGCTCTTCAGAAAGGGCATCTGGGTTGAGCTCAACCACCATCAGGTTGCTGTTATCGCCGGGGAAGTAGCGCGAAATCACACCCGGGAGCTGCTCGGCTGTGCAGCAGTGGATAAACCCCGATGCCAGATTAGCATCATCGAGGATAAACTCGGAGTCGCTTTGGGCATCCAGTCCCTGGCGTGAAATCAAATGGTAAATGGACATTCGTGTTAGCTCCCCTTCACTTTTGGCTTGAAATCCATGCTCTTGAATAAGAACGCATAGACATCGGATGTTTCTTCAATCGCCTTGCTAAGATTGCTGGAACCATGCCCAGACTTGGTCTCAATTGCTTGTTCAGAAGTCAATCCTAAAACGTTCACAGGTTGAAAGAAAATAACCATCCCCCTCAGCTCCCCTTCACTCGTGGCTTGAAATCCATGCTCTT
>CAIRTT010000538.1 GCA_903881535.1 uncultured Armatimonadota bacterium | reverse complement strand
GCAACTGTTGATGCATTGCCATCGAGGGAGATACGAATCTCTTTGACACCGGAGCCATTTATGTTGTCAGTCGCTTTGAGCTTGATGGTGACATTGCTTTTGTACCAACCATTTAGGCCCGTGGTGCCGTTGCGCAGCTCGACTACCGTCGTTGGTGCGAGCGTGTCCGGAGCCTGAATCACGCGCGTGTTCGTAAACTCCACATTTCCCGCATTATCCGTTGACCAGAATTTGACTTCGTGCCGGAGGCCATCCACTGGGACTGTACCTGTGTAGAGCTTTGTTGTCCCGCCATCCATACGGTACGAAATCCGCTCAACACCCGCCCGGTCATCGGTTGCCGTAAGCGTAAACGACATCCCATCCGCCGCGTAGTTCAGCTGCGAAACCGGCTGAACCGTGTCCTTTTTGACGACCAATTGCTTGGTGGCTTCGGTGTTGCCCGCCAGATCAACAGAATAGAAGGTGTAGGTGTAAATGCCATCTGCGGCGACCGGCAGCTCAAGGTAATTCGTCTTGTAGGTTGCAGGTGCATCGGAGTTAATGGCGACGACCAGATCACGGATACCAAGCCCAACGGTGTCATCCTTGGCAGTGAACTGGACGGTTACCGGAACGCGGAACCACCCGAGGTCATTTGGAGCGACGCTTGTGGTTGCAGCTGTGGTTGGTGCGGTCGTGTCATCCGTGATCCAGATCGCGATACGGCCATTCCACATATCGCAGACATACACGCGGCCATTTGCATCGAAGCCGACGCCATACGGATACCAGAGATCGGTTTCTGTCGTCCCCTGCGTGCCAAACTTTGCTAGAAATACGCCATCCGGGGAAAACTTTTGAACCCGGTGGTTGTCGGTGTCACCGACATAGACATTGCCATTGTGGTCAATGCCGATACCTTTTGGAGATTTAAATTGGCCATCCAGACTTCCGGCGCCACCAAACGACTTTACCCATGTGCCATCCAGGAGGAACTTCTGCACCCGGTTGTTGTCGGTATCGACGACATAGAGGTGTCCAGTTTTCTTATCGACAACACAACCATATGGATGATTAAACTGACCCGCCGAGGTTCCGTTGCTACCAATCTGCTGAATCCAGACGCCATTTTTGTCAAACTTCTGGATCCGATGCCCCCAGTTGTCGCTGATATAAATGTTGTCATCAGCATCGATCGCGATATTTTCGGCAAACTTGATCTGCTGCTGGCCATAGCCATCCACGCCGAATGTGAGAAGAACATCCCCATTGGTGGAGTACTTGACCACGCGGTGATTCCACGTATCGGCGACGTAGAGGTTGCCCTGCGAATCAAGGACAATGCCTTCCGGGTACTTGAGCTGCCCCTCGGATGAGCCATTTACGCCCCATTCCTTGAGGGGATTGCCATTTTTATCAAACTTGCGGATGCGGGAGTTGCCAGTATCTGCGACATAAATATTGCCAGCTGCATCGAATGTAATTCCACTTGGGTTGAACAGCGACATCGAGCCGCGTGAGCCGATTTGCGTCGTGTAGCGATAGTTCTGTGCCTCAGTCCGAGCTGGGAAGAAAGCGGCCGCAGCCACCATCATCATCCAAATGGTCAGCAGAGTTACCCGGCGGAAGTGTGCAAACGTTGTCATGGCAGTCATCATCACCTGATTGGGAGTCAATCAAGTATAGACGAGCACGAAACGTTGTACAAATTCGGTCTTACTGATTACGGTTGCGACAGTTATCCAACGAGAAACAGCCGCGCACCGCCATCCAGGAGGGGGAGCTGCACCCCATCCATTAGTGGGCTGGCATCGTGGAGAGGAACTTCACGCCCGGTTTCTGGGTCAATCTCGACCACACGCTGACCGGAGCGGACATCGAATTCCACCGTTGGCCACGCGCTGTAGGCAAAGCGGTTGTTCATTAACATCACGGCGCGGCGCCCACTTTTGTGCCTAAATGTGCCGACAAGATAGTCATGTGGCGGGTCAACTCTGTCGCGTTTGATATCGCGGATACCGCTCTGGCGCAGCTTTTCCGATGGCGTATCCCCCGGCATGATCTGAGCGACATCCGTGGATGTACAGTCCAACAGCACCTTTCCGTACGACTGCAGTATTTTGTTTATGCGCTTGGCTTGGGCATAGTGATGCGTTTTCAGACCATCCTGGCCGATGATCGCGCCGCCTTTTGGAAACTCATCCCCGCCGGGCGTGAAGTAGCAGAAGTACAACAAGCCCTTTGCGCCGTAGACGAGGCTGGCATTTATCTGCCAGCGGACCTGCGCTTCCGTGGGGTCGGTGTGTGGACCGTAGGGCATGATATTGAAGAAGTTCCAGAAGGGGATGCCTGCGGCGATGGATTGTTTTCGGAAGACATCAAGGTTGTCGATGTAAACCGCGCGCGTGTCCCGATCGGGTTTGAAGATGGGATAGTTGTCCATGCAGAGGACATCCGGTTGGTAGATGCGGATGAAATCTGCGACGTGCGTTGCGTAGTCGGGCGAGCCCAGCTGCGATGGGGATGCGTAGTTAGGGAACAGATTTACAAACGGGATGGTTCCCGGGCGCGCGGCGCGCACGTTGTCCGCGAGACCTTTGAGCTCTTTGAAGCGTGCTGCGGATGGCTCATCCACAAGGCCATAGCCAATTATCTTTTTGTCTGCTGGCCAAGTCTCGGGGGTGCCCGCTGGTTGCATCAGGATTGCATCGAGGCCAAAGCGGTTCAGAATAGGAAGAAACCTATCCTTTGGGGCTCCGCTAAAACTGGAAAGCACGAGGTTTATGCCGCAGTCAGCGACCTCCCGGTAGCGGCGATGTGCATCCTTGTCGAACGGCGGCTCAACCCAGTAGCCAATTGCGAATTTTGTTTGTTGGTAGCGCT
>CAIRTT010000537.1 GCA_903881535.1 uncultured Armatimonadota bacterium | reverse complement strand
GCAAACATCGTCTTTGCTCGAACTTTGTCCATAGCAAGCGAGCTTGCCAAAATTTTAGACCCTGTGTATGGAATACCAAGAACTTCGAGAAAACCCTGAACGGTGCCATCTTCACCATCGGGTCCGTGTAGAGCAATAAATACGACATCCGGGTACAAGTCTGAGCGCCCGGCTACATCTAGCAGTGACCTCGTTGTTGCAGACCCAGGAGCTTCAATCAAGTCTTTCTTGACATCCCACCATTCGACATCGTGTCCAAGCCGTAGTAACGCCGCATAAACCTGACGTCCACTTTGAAGAGATACTGGCCGCTCGGCACTAGTGCCTCCTGCTAAAACTGCTATTTTCAAGGGCTTCCTACTTCTCCAGACCAATGTTACGAATCGGTTTACGGCGTGAAAGTGCCGCGACCACTCCCAATGCTGCTAATGTCAGGACCAAGCTGGTTCCACCGTAACTCACCAAGGGCAATGGAATACCCGTAGCTGGAACGATACTAGTGACAACAGCCATGTTGAGGAGAGCCTGACCGACAATAGACGAAGTTATGCCTGCGATGGCATAGCGAGAAAATGGGTCCGTCGACCGCACACTCAGATTAATACCAACGATGAGCAGCCACAGATATAGCGCAAGCAAGCTAAGCGTTCCGACAAGTCCGACTTCTTCTCCAACAACTGCAAAAATGAAGTCTGTTCGCTGCATCGGGACTCCACCACGTCGCTTTTCACGGCTTTGTCCGAGGCCAAGACCGGTTGCACCACCATTTGCCAGTGCAACCAAACTTCTCCAGTTTTGCATCCCAGCACCGTCTTTGTCTTTAGCTGGATTGGAAACAGCAGCAAACCTACCAGAACGATAGTCATGCCCGCCCTGAGGGGCAAACACAAGATATCCGACGCCGCATGCACCAAGCATGATGATTGCAATGATTTGAGTTCGATGGATGTTTGCTACGAAAAGAGTCGCAACAACACCAATCGCAATACAAAGAGCTGTGCCGAGGTCGGGTTGACGTTCCGTCATAATTATCAACAGGCCGATCACAACAATCTGAACCCAGTGTTGCAACATGCTTTTGACACGACGTCGATCACTTGAAAGTATCGCAGCTAACCAGATAACCGCAGTAAATTTTACAATCTCGGATGGCTGGAGTTGAATAGGACCGAAGAATAGCCATCGCTTTGCCCCCAGTGCTGCACGCCCGATCAAGGGTACTGCCAACAGGAGCACTGCGGACAATCCAAAGGCATAGGGTGCCAAGCGACGAATAAAGGAGGATGGAAGATTGCTGATGATGAAAAAAAAGACGATACCAAGGGCCGCCGAACCGAGTTGTTTACGTGTGAAAAACCAGGCATCATCGTGTACCGAGAGTGCCATGGCAAATGACGATGATGTCACAGCCAAAATTCCTGCGATGACTAGGGCGACTACTACGGTCATGAATCTGCCATCAAGGGATGTCCATGAGGAAAATATCTCGAGTACCCGATCAAATGTCGAACGTTTTGTAACCACGGCAGGTCCCGTCATTCCCTTAGTCTCCCGTCTCATCTAAAACCAAACATCAGTGATAAAAATGAACAAATTGTTGTGAATACAACAAAGATGACAACAACTTGCACTTCATGGAGACCACATTCTTCAAAATGGTGATGAAGAGGTGCCCGGCGAAAGACCCTGTTTTCACGTGCGTAATCGATACCGAAACGAATCCGCCTGTATTTAAAGACGTATCGTTGCAACATCATCGAACCGATTTCCAGGAGGAATATCACACCACATGTGACAAGGGCCCAAACCTGACCTGACAATAAAGCAGCAGCAGGAAAGAACATTCCTAACCCAAGGGAGCCAGTATCCCCCATAAAAATCCGCGCCGGATACGCATTCCAAACCAAGAATCCAAGTGTTGCTCCTCCAACGACACCATAAATGCCAATCAAAATAGGTATCGACGGAGCCATCATCAACAAAACACCAAGCGTGAGCGAAACTACAGTGCTGACCCCTGCGAGCAGGCTATCGAGGCCATCCGTGAAGTTCACAGCATTACAAAAACCCGTAATGAATACAATCGCTAGAGCATCAGCAAAAACGACAGGAAATCCTGGCACTAGTGATTGCACGGGATGCCCCATTACTCGACAACCAACAACGAAAAGGACGGAAACAGCAAGCTGCAAGAGCAGCTTTACACGCTCAGACAACCCCGCTTTATTGTTAGCACCCAAGACCTTGCCAACGTCATCGATACCGCCGATGAGGCCGCCAAGACATGTAACCAGCAACAACAAAGCCAGCAGTTTCCAGTCTGACTTAGATGGAAGCGTCAGGATCATGATCGTGCCAGCGACAAGAATTGATAGGAGGATGCTTATCCCCCCCATCGTTGGAGTACCGTGCTTGAGACGGTGTTTTTCTGGTGCATTCTCACTGATAGGTTGGACGGTAGATTTCTTTAGGAGCCAGTTACGTACTGGCCATGTAATGCCTGCCGAGAGCAGACTACCCGCAACAACACCTGCTCCAAGAAGTGCATATTGTGTCATGATGCACCTCCGCACAGCATGTCAACAATCAAGTCCAAACCGGCAGCGCGGCTTCCCTTAATAAGGACAACATCGCTTTCGCCAATGACTTGCTGGAGAACAACCGCAGCGCTCGCTGGTGAATCAAAAAAATGAACCTGGTCGGGATTCATCCCGGCCACGATGGCTCCGGTACGGTAATCCGTTGCGGCCGTTCCAACAACTACTAAGTGTTCTATTCCCGATGTGCTTACAGCCTCACCGATGGCTAAGTGCCACTGTTTCGTTTCCACTCCCCACTCCCGCATATCACCCAGAACAGCCCATGCGTTTCCAGGCGTCTGGCTCCCTAATTCAGCTAAAACGGAAATGGCAGCAAGCATCGCTTCGGGCGCCGCATTGTACGCATCAGAGAGTACAACCGCACCATTTCGCATGATTCG
>CAIRTT010000536.1 GCA_903881535.1 uncultured Armatimonadota bacterium | reverse complement strand
GGTAGACGGCAATGAGCGTGGGGGCAGCAAATCCAAGGATTGCGATGGACGAGACCCACGACATTTGCGGCGTGAGTGGGACCTTTCCCACGAAGAAGCCTACGACCAGGAGAATAAGCGCCGTGATTTTTACGGACAGAGTCACTTAGCTACCCTGAGAAGTCCTGAAGAGGGAAAGGCATTCATCAATCCTGACCGGCCGGAATCCCTTACGCTCTTCAAACAGTTCGATAGCCGGTATCAAACGCGTTTGCCACTTTGTCGGCGCACCTTGGTTGATGGCACTCAGCTGATGCTCAATGAATGGATTACGCATCCGGCGGAGCGTAAGGTTAGCATAGCTTGTCGCTTCATCCAATGACACAGGGGGCACGATCGAAGGAATGAGCTCTTCGAACAACATCGCTTCAAGGTAAGCACCAAGCTCCGCATGCTCCAGTGCTTCGCGTACCGTGTGGATTCCATATCGCACAGGTGCAATCGAAGCCATCGCGGTGTGCAAGCCATTTAGTAAGCGGACCTTGCGCAGCTGGTAGTTTTCAATTGACGGCGCGATCACGATACCGTTGTCTGCAGCAGCGGCCAGGCGGTCTACAGATGGCCCGACAGGTCCCTTGAGCGCCCAGAAGGTGTGGGGTTCGACGATTGCTGCAAGCGCTTCAGTAGTCGATGGCGTACAAATCCGATCGACCAGCGTGTCAGAAAATGCCACATGCGTGAGCAGCCACTGGACGAAGACAGCATCCCGACGCATGCGCGCTGCAACATCTACCACCATCTCGCGGAGACGCACACCATTGTCGGCAATAAGCTCGCAGGGAAGGACGTTGAGTTCTGCATACGGACAGGTGTTGTAACGGGCAAACATCCACCGTTCGAGACGCGCCGGGAATGATGCAGGTACATCCAGAAGGTCATCAGCCGGGTTGTCCGACAGCTTAAAACCAGACTCACTGACATTGCTCGACACGATTGATATCGATGTATCTGCTGCAGTTTCGAGGACATCGGCGAAATCACCACTTGCTTTGAAGGCGGTATCAACAACGGCAAGGGTGTGTTTGGCATCGATGACAGCGCCACTCGCATCCAATCCACGGATATAGACAGGAACAACTCCATTCGCAGCACGGAGAAGGTCTACGCGGTCATCCCCGGCCGGGGTGCTCGAGACCAATGTCATTTTAAAGCCGGCGCGGCTCGCAAAGTCCATCAGAAAGCCACGTAAAAAGACGCCTGTTCCAAATACCAACATCCGCGGTACGTGCATTAGTTGATGACTCCATCCTTGAAGATAGCAATCTCACGGCAGCCATTTACTTCGGTACAGGTCAGCTCGAGACCAGATGCAATGCGGATCACCTTTTCCAACAGCTCGTCGGCGAGCGTTTCCATGGGAATTGCATCATCCACCAGGCGACCAGCATTGAAGTCAATCCATCCCTTTTTGCGGTTGGCGAGGTCGCTGTTTGTCGCGATTTTCATGGTTGGTGCGCAGGTGCCAAATGGCGTTCCCCGCCCTGTGGTGAAGAGCACGATTTGCGCGCCAGTTGCTGCCAGCGTTGTGCAGGAAACGACATCAGCTCCCGGGCCATAGGCAAGCGCGATGCCTCCACCAGCATCAACGGGAAGAGGCTGACCGTAGTCAAGCACATGTGTCACAGGGGCTTTTGCGCCACCCTTTTGGATACAGCCAAGGCTCTTTTCCTCAAGTGTTGTGATGCCACCGGCTTTGTTTCCAGGTGCGGGATTCTCCGAGATTGGCTCGTTGTACTTTCGGAAGTAATCCTTGAAGCGATTGATCATGGCTTCGATTTCAGCGAAGGTCTGTTCGTTCGCAGCGCGCTCCATTAGGAGCTTTTCAGCCCCGAACATCTCAGGAACTTCCGTTAGGACGCTTGTTCCACCCCATCCAGCCAAGCGGTCTGAGAGCACTCCGACGAGTGGGTTTGCAGTGAGGCCACTAAAACCATCGGAGCCACCACACTTCATGCCAAGGACCAGCTTGCTAATCGGAACTTCCGTGCGCACATCATCCTTGACGACATCCGCCAGCTCGTGGAGGAGACGCACAGCTTCGGCAATTTCATCATCGACTTCTTGCGCGGCGAACGAGCGGATTCGGTTGGGGTCAGCATTACGGAATGCGGCGATTTGATCTTTGAGCTGATTATTTTCACAACCAAGGCCCATGAGGAGGACGCCGGCACAGTTTGGATGCGCAGCGAGTGCCGCAATCAGCTGGCGTGTCTGACCGAGGTCATTGCCGATTTGTGCGCAGCCGTACGGATGGGTGAACGCATAGACGCCATCGAGGTGTCCACCATTTGCTTTAGAAAGGACTGCATTGCCTTCACGTGCAACACGCTCAGCAACTTTATTGATGCATCCAACAGTGGACAGAATCCAGATTTCCTGGCGGATGCCCACACGGCCATCAGCACGGACATAGCCCATAAACGTTGGTGCTGGTCCGATGGCATCCGGTGTTGGCGTTGGGCCTCCAAATGTATAGGCTTCATTTGCCCCGAGAGCTGTCCGGGCATTATGCGTATGGACCCACTCACCCTCGGCAATATCCGCCGTAGCGACAGCGAAAGGTTGGCCATACTTGACAATCGGCGTGCCAGTCTTGATCGGATGAAGTGCGACTTTATGACCGCTCATCACGCTCGAAAGCGTTGTGATGTGCTTATCCAGTCCACCAAGATGCGTTCCGGCAGCAATCGCTGGCGAAAGCAGTACGGCAACATCGTCCGCAGCATTTATTTGTAGCGCTCTGGCTTCCATACGTCCTACTTCCATCCCTGCAAATTAGAAACACAAGCGATCGATCCAGCCTTAACCGTTACGCGCCTAGTGCATATCGAGGCCACCGGAGATATCGACAGACCCTCCGGTGATGTAAGCGGCCTTGTCAGATGCAAGATAAATCACCAGGTCGGCGACTTCCTGCGCGGTGCTCATTCTGCCAAGGAGAAGCTTGGCCTTGAACGCTTCCGCTTCTGCATCCCCGGACACAGCACGCCGAGCCGCAAAGTTTGCGGCCATCATGTCCGTATCAACTGCAGCCGGACACACGCAGCAAACGCGCACCTTTGGTGCAAGCGCAATCGCTGCGGACTTGGTCATATGGACCATTCCAGCCTTCGACAGGCCATAAATGGTCTGTGTTGGTCGCCCGCTTCGGCCAGCAGCACTCGCAACGTTTACAACGACGCCGCCGGTCTCGTTCTTAAGCATTTCTGCACCTGCTGCCTGGAGTGCGAAGAATGCCCCTTTAAGATTGATGTCCATGAGGAGGTCGTAGGTTTCTTCTGTGACATCCAGCATCGGCTCAAGGCGGAAAATACCAGCATTGTTGATCAGGACGTCGATGCGTCCGTACTTTTCAGCAACCGCTGCGATGGCGGTGCGGACACTTGCGACATTCCCCATGTCCATGTGCACAAAGTCACAGCCAGTCGCTGCAGCGACTTCCTGGAGGCGCTCCATGTTGATGTCAGCAAGGACAACTGTGTCGCCGTTTGTTGCCATCGTCGCACCAAGTGCCTGTCCGATACCACCCGCGCCACCCGTTACAATTACAACTCTTCCCATCAGATGTTCCTCACTGAACTATGCCCTTATGCGGGCATGTGCGTCAATAGATTAGAAATGGCTGGCATTAGCCATGTGTGCTACCGGGCATGCTTTTCTTTAGCAGACTGGATCGGCATCGGTGTAGGCTGCAACCGATCGCAAAAACGCAATCGATGCCGTAATAAGCCTCCGGATGTGTGCCGGATCGGTATACAGAAGTCCCGAAACATCAGGGAGCGTCAGGAGCGCGGCGAAAGAGGAAAGGCCATCGGCATCAGATGTAACTGTTAACGCATCTGAAATCGCAGGAATCTGACTCCGCAGTGCTATAAGCCATGCATTGAGCTCGATGGCAACCACAGTGATGTGGCCCAAGTGGGCATCACCAATAAGATCCAACCCCTGTTCAAGGTGCATGATGACGCTTGAAAGCGTTGGATTCTGAAGGGTGCTCACCTTAGTTTTGCTCGGTCGCCTGTGCAACGGCTTCGGTGTAGCGGGCGCGCAGCTCGCGTACCAGCTGACCAATCTGACCAACTTCCTCCGGACGGAGAACAGGTGTCATTTCCTGTACGATTTTGGTCAACACTTCGATCGCAACTCTGGCCTCACGGAGGTTTTGCGCTGGCAAATGGGTCATCGGATCCGGCGCAAGCCCAAGCCGTACGACCGCGATTTGCTGCATCATCATCAGCTGCTCACTCAGCACATGGAAGACACTTGGAATGCCGGACTCAGGATCTAGCATCATCTCGTTTGCCGGGCTCTCAGGAAGCGTATCAACTCCGCTCTGGGAAGCGTTCGGTGCATCCGCAACAATGGCAGGCGCAGCAGGTGCTGGCGGTGCAGCTCTTTTCACACTTGGTGGTGTCCAGATGCCGCTTGGCTTTTCACTTTGGCTCGCGGCAGGCGGCGTGGATGATCGCGGTGGTGTCAGTTTGACAGGTTCTCCGCTTCCACGGCGGTCCCGGAACGTAAATCCACCAGACTGTTCTTCATCAGACACGCTATCCACCACCTTTTGCGAATCCAATTCGCTGTCCGATTCTAACCCCGTAGCATTCTCAGTGCAATCCGCTTGTGTCACCTAAATGAACGTGCTAAAAGCGGCTGTAAGACCAGCTGATGGCACTTCCATTTTCATACGGCATCACGCCGTGAAATGGCCGTGGGTCATCATCAAAAACGAGAGGAAGAAAATATTTATCCCCAGGCCACAGCGGCAACGTTCCGCTAACGAGCTCGTCGATAGGCTTCCAAAGGAGATCCCCCTCCGCATTGCCATCGGAAACGGTTCCCGCATACGCATTAATGATGAAAATGAACCCAAGCCAGTCTTCGCCATTTTTACCAAATCCAGGCCAGGAAACTGTTCCGCGAAGCGTCATCCCGGTAACCGTGATCCCGGCTTCCTCGTATAGCTCGCGGACCATGCACGCTGCGATATCCTCACTAGCATCCACTTTTCCGCCAAGCCCATTCATTTTCCCAAGCGCCTGATCGTCAGTGCGCTTATTCCGATGAATCAACAGCACATTGCCTTGGCCATCGATGACATAGCCAAGTGTGGCTGTGATAGGTGAATATGGCATGCGAAAAGCATACCGCCGCGCTCTACGTTGGGCTACAGGTATACTTCGTGCGAAATGTCGCAGCCTGTCCTGTCCATCCACAACATCACAAAATCATTTGGCGGATTTCTGGCGCTCGACGATGTCAGCCTTGAGCTGCACGCGGGTGAGATTCACGCAGTTCTCGGTGAAAACGGCGCTGGCAAGTCGACATTACTAAATATCCTTGCCGGGATTACGCAAGCCACACGCGGTGACATCAAGCTGAACGGAATCCCTGTGGCGTTCTCAAGTGCTGTGGATGCTGCCAAAGCTGGCATCGGGATGGTGCATCAGCATTTCATGCTTGTGCCAACGCTGTCGGCGACAGAAAACCTAATCCTCGCGGATATGGTTGAAAATCGCGCCTGGTTTGGTTGGCCGGCAGGACCTGTGCGCCGCCGAATCGCCGCACAAGCGGAATCGTTTGGCTGGGACATCGACCTTGACGCACGAATTGATACACAGACCATCGGTGCCCAGCAGCGTCTCGAAATCCTGAAAGCTCTTCAGGGAGAGCGGAAGATCTTATTGCTGGATGAACCAACAGCCGTACTGACTCCCGGTGAGCTTCCAGGGTTCTTCGCAACAATCCGCAGCATTGCAGCCACAGGAACGGCGGTCGTGATTATCACCCACAAATTGGATGAAGTTATTTCTGTCGCAGATAAAGTAACGGTCCTCCGGCGAGGGCAAGTGGTCCATCAGTGCTTAACGGCCGACACAGATGTCTCAAACCTTGCACGTGAGATGGTAGGAAATGCGTCAAATGCATTCGCAGTTCTCACCGCGGTTAACGAGGCGAAAGACATATCTGAGAATGGGAATATCCGTGTAGGACTCCGTGATGCCGCGGCCATTTCAGGCGATTCAGTCCTCCGCCATGGAAATGTTGCTATTCAAGATGGTGAGATCTTTGGGATTGCCGGTGTTGATGGCAAT
>CAIRTT010000535.1 GCA_903881535.1 uncultured Armatimonadota bacterium | reverse complement strand
GCCTCAGAGTGGACCACTGCAAAGCCGCGAGGCACCCATGTTCCAACCAACGATGCAGAAATCATCGTCCGATTAGGCTCAAACCGTACCTGTGGATGACTGCCGCGTACAGGAGGAACCGCCCCCAGCTCATGACGGACATCCCAGAGTATGGAATTGCCACTTGCTGTCCCGGCAAAGTAGGGGCTTGACTCGTAAATCACAGGCACCTTGAGCCCGGATGTTTCCGTTTGCTTCTGGCGGGTGACATCCACATGGACCCTGTCGAGTTTGCCGTTCTTATCTGAGTCGAATTCTGTTTCAACCCAGAGGTGTTCGCGGACCCAGTCGCCAGATGCATTGAATGCCGGCACAACCTGCGCCTGTCCATCCACAAAGATCGGGCCGGTACCTGCGTTCTGTGCCTGACTGTGCCCCGCCATCAGGGAAAGTGAGAGGACCAACGAGAGCGCCGCGGTAACCCGTAGCATTTTCAGGGCAGTGGTTTTCATAACCGCGATTGTACTGGATGCGCGTGCTCTCTGGGCTTAGTCTACTTTTTCTCCAAGGGCAAGGAGGGCGCTGCGCGCCGGCCCGTTAGGCTTTCGCTTCACGGCTTCACGGTAGGCCTTGATCGCTGCGGGTTTATCGCCTAATTCTTGTTGCAATCGCCCAAGCTGAAACCAAACTTCGTCATCCTGAGGCGCTGCCACAGCTGCCGCTGTCAGCACGACAACGGCTTGTCGCTTTTGCTCTGGCGTTGACCCGGGGCGCGTCAGGTTTCTTGCATAAGTCTTTTGGATACCAGCATCCAGCTTAAATTTTTCTGCCGCTGCGGCTATCAATGCTGCCCATTCAGCGCTTAGGCTCTGCTCAAACAATGCACGCTCGGTTGAGAGGACTAGCGCGGATGGCGGAGGTGTCGCAGGCCCAAGAATCAACGTCTTAATGAAGTCCACAAGCTTATTTGGTTCACCAGAAGCTTTTCGTGTACGGGCAAGGCCATCAAAGGCAACTTTGATTCCCGGGTCTGCTGTGATGATGTCCTCATAAATCGTGGATGCTTCTCCAAAGCGCTTGTTCCGCTCATACAACCCAGCCAGCGCAAGCGTCAGTTGACCCTTTTCTTTGGCCTTGGTCAGCTGCGTTTTCAGTAAACGTTCGGCATCCGGGACCTGGCCGTTGCGCTCAAGGGCATATGAAAGGCGCTGGGCGAGGCTATCGGATGGTTCCGTGCTCCAAATCGTCTGAAGGTCCTTAACGGCATCCGGCCAGCGCTCCCGCTGCTCATAGAGTCCCGCTGCCGCAAATCTATACGTGTTGCGCATCGAATCTCCGGCACGCAGAGACAACTTTGCAATCTCACCGAAGGCTTCGTCATCGAGTTTGAGGCGGATCAGCTGTTGAATGAGCGACCAGCGTGCATCATTGGATGTCTGATCAGCCGCCAGCCATTTTCGTCGCTGAGCCAGCCCGGCATCCGGGGCAGGATCACGGTCAAGGAGAGACAAAAGCGCCTGATTGGCAGACACAAGCTTTGGGTCAATCCCAATAGCTGCGACATATTGCGCCTTGGCATCGTTTTGCTTTCCCTGCTTTTCAAGCACAAGACCGAGGGTTACGTGCATATCCGCATCGGTTGGTGCGCGTTTCATGGCATTGGCAAGGACATCCACAGCCTTCTCAAACTGGCCATCCTGTTCAAGGGCAATACCAAGCTCCTTCGCCGCTCGGACATCTTTTGGAAAAGCAGTGTCTAAGGATCCAAGCTGGTCTAGATACGCCTGGCGCTTACCGAGGGTTTGATACATCGCCGCAAGCCGATGCGAAGCATCCCAGTCACCAGGAATGGACTTGACAAGGCTAACCTGTTGGACGACCGCTGCATCGCGTTGGTCACTGCGCCACAATGCATCGATAAAACCCATCCGCGCACGGATATCATCTGGCCGGAGTGACAATGCTGCCCTAAATGTCTGTGCCGCTTTTGTGAATTCGGGCGCAGCTGGATACAGATAGCTATAAGCAAGCGTTGTGAGGTATTCAGGTTGCTTGGGCTCGATAGCCACCGCCTTTTCAAGCTCAATCCGTGCCTGGCGAATGCGCTCACCCTCGCTCAAGGTTGGATCTTGGAGGAGACAGCGCCCAAGTCCATGCCGTGCGGCCGCGATGTTCGGTGCTTTTTTCAAAACCTGTTGGTACAAAGCTTTCGCATCCAGTGGAGCACCCGCCATCTCAGCTGACAAGCCTGCATTCACACCCGCACGCGTCATCGTTGGGCTGAGTTTATAAGCCGCCAAATACGCATTTCGCGCCTCAATCAGCAGGTTCTTGTCCTTTTTGTCAAAGCCAAGCTGTCCGGAAATGTCTCCGCGCATCACCTGCAGCGATGCCACCTTTGGGGACTTTCCAACCTGCGTACGGACAACGGTGAGGGCTTGTTGGAGCTGACCGGTGGCCGACAAGGCGATGGCAAAGCGGATCGCAGCTTCGGGGTCTGACCCGCGAGCGGTCTCGTACAGCAGCTTCAATGGCGGGATGGCATC
>CAIRTT010000534.1 GCA_903881535.1 uncultured Armatimonadota bacterium | reverse complement strand
TCGTTCCCTGTCGGGTTGTAGAGGATTGCGCCACGAGCCGCGATGGTGGAGCTAGCCCACACAACGTCCCCGATGCTTACCTCGACGGCGTTGGCATTGATGACGGTCGAAATACTGGGCACGACTTTTCCACCAGCAGTGTACGCCGTGCCTGAGATTTCGGTTGCCGAGGCTGCTTTCACCGTGGCGATGGTCGTGTGCCCTTTGGCGAACGTGTAAGCCGGTGACGCAGCGATCAGCATCACCTTGTAGGTCGGAGCGCCAGACGTTGGAAAATTCAGAGTCCCGTTGACCAGTTCCAGCAGTGCGTTGTTGTAAATTTGAGCAGTAGCCATAGTTGTTTATTTGATGTTAAAATTATCGTTACCTGTGAACCCTTTAATTAGCGGCATGGTTTTTCTCATCGGTTGTGACGTTGGTCTCAGCTCCATTACTATTGAACGACACGTTGACCTGTGTGAGTCCAACTTGAGCGCGGGGAGCAAAGCCAGGTAGCTGCATGAGCGCCTCAGCCTTTGCGGTCTCAGCTGCTTGTTGCGCCGACTTGATTAGAAGCTCAGCCGCTTTATTTGATTCACTTATCAATGAGGCGTGAACCTTCATCACGCCAACCATAGAGTCAGAATCATCAAAACCTCCGCGTTCTATTGCACTCTCGCAGAAATCCATAGCTTTGTCTGTTCTCGCAAGGTTCATCGCTAGCCGTGAACGGCCCAGATGAATGGCTCCAACTTGAGACACAAACTCCCCGAACACACCAGCAGCCTTTAGTTGCTTGGCGTCAATGATGTTGAATCCAGCTTCACGCGCAGCCTTCTCAGCCATCGCCATTGAGATAGGCGGTTTGATAGAAAGTGAATGCACTTGTGAAGAAGTGCATACGTTTAGATCTGTTGAAATAGGAGTCATTGAATCCATTTACCCTTGGCACCCATTGCTGCGAGCCAACACTGCTTGTCCGGCAGTTTGGCTGCAAGAGGGAGGTAGCACCAGCACCCCATTGTTTGTTTCGACTGAGACGCGAGTTCCCCGTGATACCCGCATGTCTTCATATTTAGGTTGAACAGAGGACATTTGTAACAGGAGCGAAGCCTTTTCCTCCAGATAGGCAGAGGAGTCTTCGATGCCGAGGAAATCGTCAACGCTTGAACAGCTGCCGTCGTCGCACTCCACAACCTTAGCAGAGCCGATGAGAGTGGGAGATGCTTGAACAAATTGCATACCCCGCTGACCACGACGCCACAAAACTCGGCAAGTCGGCGCAGTCTCTTTCTCGATCTGTTCAGCCAAGATCTCATAGATAGTGTCTTCAATTTGCGAAACACGGTTGGCCCACCTCTTTACGTAGGCCAGAGGGCCGAGTCGTGCCGCCCCCTCACCTTCTACCTGTTCACACGCTTTTTCCCAGCTGGAGTCGTGCAGCACCTCGATAGTGTGGCTAAACACTGTCCTGCCACGGCGTTGGTGGCTCTCCGTCAGCTCTGACATGCGGACCATTCGAGACGCAGCGGTGAACGCCATCGAAAGGAGCCGTTTTGAGTCCCGGACCATCAACGCCTTTTTCAAGGTTGGGTAGCGGGTGAGGAGGATTTCCTTCCAGTTCTTACGGTACGGTACGGCAACGAGCCTTGAAAAGCCGAGGTGCAGTGTATTACCCATCAACAGCCAGGATGGGATCTGCTGGGTAAGTGCAATCCAGGCAAGCGTCAGTACTCCTGCATCGATGCCAGAAGCTTTAGCGACGTGCTCGATGAAAGCACAGCAGTCCAGCTTTGATTGCCGCTCCTTGATCTTGACCTCGATTTCTTCCTGTGATGGCGTCTTAATCCCATCGCCTTGCCATCGAAAGTAGAACTCAGGGGTTAACCCAGGAGCTTTTGAGAAGCGCGTCCTAAGCGCATCAGAGGGCACTGCCCACCCAGCCTTCGCTTCTACATCGCCTCCCATTTGCTTCACCGTAAGCTCCAAGATCGCCGACTGTGCAAACCCAAGGGCTACCGCAGGGAAGATGTGGAAGTACTCAGTGCCATTGAAATCGCAATACCGAGCCTTTACCGGAATAGACCAAGTCTCCCCAGTTATCACCCAGAGTTCCGTGTCCTTGTGATTGAGGTAGGTTATCTTCGGAATCATTGTGAGAAAACCATGGTCGGCTTCTTAGTTGAGACCGTAATGGCTCTCCTCTCCACATCCATGGGTGTCTCGCTGATGAGCATATAGGTCAGCGCGTCGAAGATGTGTTTATTTTTATCTCCCTCACGGATTGGTTCAGCTCGATTTGGTCCCGGCTTCATTTCTCTGATCATTTTAATGACGTGCACCATCTGGGCAGAAATATAAACACGCCGCTCAAACAGTAGCTTCTTAAAAAGGCTGATGCGCTGTTTGACGCTTCCAGAGCCTTTGGTTACCGCATGAAGTACAATCTTGCCCTGTGACACCTGGCGCACAACAAGCTCGTCATACACGTCTGATGCAGCGCGATATCGCCACGCAGAGTTGTCTGACCAATGACGCCACAGCACTCGCTCCGTACCGTATTCCTTTTTCATGTACTCTTCCCACCACTGCATCCTCTCCATCATCGCCTCGGTGAAGTCTGCAATTGAAATCTTCCTGTCAATAATTACCGCCTCATCGATGACATCGAAGACGCTGTTGCCTTTCTCATCAAGGCGCTTAGCAGCAATTGCACAGGCATGGTTCACGTCGCCTAAATCCCACCCGGTAAAGAGTTCGATGCAGTTTTTTCCGGGGACAATGATCTCATGGTCATCCTCATTTGGGCTAGACACTGTCCCGACGATGTGTGTAGACGGCACAAAGACGTCGGCAAAGTGACCCTCGCTTACGTCTTCAACCCATTCACCCATGACATACCGAGCGTAAAGCTGCTTGTCGTAGGAGTACTTGCTGATGAGATCCGTCTTCTCTCTTGGATCTAGGAACGGATTGTCGTCCAAAACGAAATTGATGCGCCCATAGGAATCGTCGCGATTAGGTCCGTCTTGAAGCTTTGGAAACCAAGTCTTCGCAAGCCAATGCTCGATGCCTTGCTCCGGCGGATTAAGGTCCGCTATAAACTGATGGTTCTCGTACGGGATGCCAACGACGCGCAGCTGATCTGAGAGGGCGTCAAACACGACACGGTTCTCGAACTGATCAGCCTCCGAGATCCAAAGCATCGAGAATCGCGTGCCTTTGAACTTGGCTTCTACCTCCCACACGTTCTCTAAAGAATGCAGCTGCACCTCGCTGACACCTCCATAGGCGTTGCGGATTCTGGAGTAGGACATCTTTGTCGCCACATCCATGGTGGGCTCTTTTACCCACTTCATACCAATCTTTGCTGCCATCCACATTGGCAGGATCGTGTTGTTTAAATCCGCCCATACCCCGACCTTACCGTTCTTCAGTGTCTTGGTTATAATCCCAACCGTTGCGTTGTTATTTTCAAATAAATGGCGAGCAACTCGATTTGCAATGGCAAGCGACTTTCCGGCTTTCCGGGGTCCGTCAACCATTAAATACCTGGTGTAACTATTGAACACCTCAAACCCCTTAGGGGACAAATCGGGAAGCCACCGTCCTTGAGTGTCATGCATAGAGGTCGGTACGACTTTCAGTTGTCATTCTGCATGGGCTCGGAGAATGCTCCATCTAAAGTTGCAAACTATGAGCGAATTGACCATTCCGATTGCCGATGTTGACGACGCTGTTGCTGGTACTGAAGTCGGTAAAACGATAGAGGTTTATGCGTCGTTCCAAGTCATTTCTAAAGACGACTCTGAAATGGTCGTTGAGGTCTCCGATGTGGAGAAGTGCGAAGATATAGAAGAAGGTGATGATGAAGCAGAAGGTGACGAAGAGGAAGAAGGTGACATGAAGTCGAAAGTCAGTAACTCTTCGTATGAAGAGGACGACTCTAACATGTCAGACTCCAAGCCGACGAAGCGCGGTAAGAAGGGCATGGGTATCCTCATTATGGTCGGTGGTTCTAAGAAGAAGTAAACCAACATGGTCGATCTCGAACTGCTCAAAAAGCGCGGTGCTACGCCCGAAAAGCTAAAGGCTAAGTTCACTGCTGAGATTCCTAGCGATAAGATCAAGGCGCTGATCGACCTAAATTCGTCGCGCATTGATGAGGGCATCCGCCGCAATCTAGACGACGCTCGTCTCTGGTATGCAATTGATCAGGCGTATGATGTTTCGCAGAGGCAGATAACCTACACACTGGTCGAGGGTCTGCTGTCTAGCGGTGTGAGTGGTGAGAAGGCTCTGGACGCAATGAAGACGTGGGGCATGGCAAATCGCCTCACGAACATGCTTGTCCCGATGTGTAACAAGGATGGGTCGGCAGTCTGTGGACGAGACGGTAAGCCGATAATGAAGTTAGATCTTCCGACGTTCTTCCACATTTTTGTTCCACTGGTTCAGGCTTACACCAAGATGCGTTGGGCGAAGCTGTTTTCTGACAGAGACATTTTCCCGCTCTATAAGTATGAGCCGGTTTCAATGACGACGCAGAACCGTCTGCGTTGCGAGATCATCACTAGTCGAATTCAGCGGATGGTGCAGGAGATGGGCTATCGTGAAGACGAGAGGCAGTCGATTCTCCAGATGCTTAAGTACGGCACCTGCATCAACTTCCCTGCCGAGGATTTCTTCCGCGAGGAACAGATATTTTTAGAGAAGTCGAAAGAGGTTAAGCGCACCGTAAAGGAAGGAGTCCGATTTGAGATTCCTCACCCGAGTCGCGTGTTCTGGGATCTGACGAACCGCCTAACCACGATGAACACGGATACCGGCTGTGAGTACGCTGGGTTCTGGAATGTTCAGAGGTTTAAAGACGTCAAGAACAACAAGCAGTTCTGGAACACTGAGAATATCCAGTTCAAGTACGGCTCTTGGGTTGAAGCGAAGTACAACTTCTACCGAGAGCTTTTTCCGTGTGCTTTAAAGTTCCCGCAAACCGGGATGTTTGCGCCAGGGACTGGTGAGGATGATCGCCTTAAGAACGCCTATCGCTACACACTTAACCACAATGATGAAGGTGTTACGGTTGTATCCCACTTCTCGAAGTTGATCCCATCTGAGTGGGATCTTTTTGACTACGATCACCCCGTCTGGATGCGGTTCATCCACACCGGATCGCACACTGTAAGCCATGCTGTTCCCCTCGCCTACAACCCGCTTGTAGCCTACATGTACGACGCAGATCAGGGTAGTGCCCACAATTCGTCCCTGTCTCTGGAGCTCCTGCCGTTCCAAGATCACATCTCCAACATGCTCACTCAGTATATTCTGACCGTGAAGCAGAACTTGGAGCGCGTGGTGTTCTGGAACGCGGATGTGGTTGACCAGAAGTACATCGACCTCATTAGCAACCTTGGAGAGAAGAAGTATCGCGGAGTGTCGTACATCCCGTACTCGAAGCGTGAGCTCTCCTGGCAGCAGCAGTCTGAACGTGATGCGTTCACCCCGGTAAACCTTCCTCAGGGCAGTTCGACGGAGATCGCCTCTGGCATCAACCAGCTGCTCCAGATGATGGAGCGCGTCCTCGGGTACTCCCCGCAGGAGGTGGGGTTCCCGGCATCGCACGAGCAGACGGCCGAGGAGGTGCGCATCGTAGCGAGCAACACCTCCAACCGATTGGAGCTTACCGGCAGCTTTATCGATGGCGCGATGAAAGCTCGCAAGAAAATGCTCTACGAAGCGTTCCTGGCTTACTCATCGGATGAAGTTCTTGCAGATGTCGCCGACGTGGATGACACCAAGAAGAAATTACTTAAGGACATGGGCTTTGAGGTTGATGAGCCGGAGTCTCGCAGCGCCAAAGCTGGTATTCGCGGAAGCAAAGATGCTTTGCGTGTTGATGGCTTCTCTAGCGATCGAGATGGTCCTGACCGCATTGTTGACTCGAAGATTGCGTCAACAATGATTCAGACGTTCCAGTCAATCTTCTCAAACCCCGTGCTATCGGAAGCTGCCGGTCTTGACCAGTTGATCGAGCTGTTCAATCAGATTCTCGTCTATAGCGGTGCACCAAAGGATTTTCGACTGCGCATTCAGCTGCCAAAGAACCAGCCAGAGAACCCTGAGGAAGCTCAGAAAGCTCAGCAGGAACAAGCAGCTCAAGTCCAACAACAGCTTGCCCAGATGGCAACTCAGATTGTGGACGGCAAGATCATGCAGTTGGGAGAAGAGCTTCGCACGAATCTTGTAGAGCCCATGCAAGCTCAGGCACAGCAGACAACACAAGCTCTCGAACAGCTTGCAATGCGTCAAGACAAGCAAGCCGAGGCGGTAATGCGGTTGTTTAAGATCATCGACATAGCCCAACAACAGAATGCTGGAAGTCCTAACCAAGTTTATACCGGAGGCGGAAACCCTGCAGATCAGCAAATGGCTCCTGCAGCCGGAATGCCTTCGCCTGAAGCAATGCCTTTTGGCTGAAATTACGGCCCTTCAGGCTGAGGCTGCGAATGTTGTAGTTCGCAACCCAAGTGTCCTTTCCACCCAAGCTGGTCTAGACCATCGCGCCGCAAGCGCCTTGGTTCAGGCCGCACGTTTTCAAACGTGTCTCAACGTCCTTAATGACGTGCTGTCGGACAAGCTCAAGCTCCGTACAGCCGAGGTACAAATCACCGATAAACATGATCACTGAAGAACAGACCGACATTGGGTTTCAACCCGATGTTCCCGAGGCCCAGACGCCTTTTAACGCTCCTCCTGACCCGAAGCAGGGCGACAACACCGCAGCAATGGATGAGGCCGCGAAAGAGGCTAGCATGATGCTGCTCGATCGCCTCCTCGGTGAGGAGAAGGCTGCTGAGGAAAACGCCACCAACACTCCTCCTAAGGCTGAGGAGAAGGCTAAGCCCACCAAGAAAACTGAGAAAAAGGCTGACCTCAAAGAGACTGTTAAACCGGAGGCTAAATCCGAAGATCCTAACGAAGATCTTGAGGACGAGAAGTTTGTCCCAACACCGCGCCGGAACAGGATCACGGCTGAGAAGGTTGCTGAGGTTGCTAGCAGGGCCGCCGCTGAAGCTGCTGCGGAGACCTATCGCCAGATAGAAAACCAAAAGCGAGTGTCCGAAGAGCGTGCTTCGCAAGATGCTGCAAAAGCTTCGGAGATCGCCATTCCCGAAGATGCGAAAGAAGATATCGAGCGCCTACGAGAGGTGCAGCGACTTCATCCCAACGACTACCGTGGGCGCGATCTCGGCCGTGAGTTTCTCGAAGGCGCTAGAAACGAGCGCAACTACGAGAAGAAGTGGCGCAAAGAAAATCCTGGCGTTGATTTTAGCTGGGAAGATAACGACCACAAAGAGTTCATCGATGAGAACTCGATAGAGGTCACCGAAAAACATCTCAAGGAAGCCGATCGCTCGATTCTAAAAGAACAGGCTATCAATGAAGCGGAAGAGCGTTTTACAAAGCGATACGGCAGCGAGATTGATGAAATTCGCAGGTCTAAAGTAGAATCGCAACTCGCGCCTATTCGCAGGGAATTGGACGATGCCGCCTCCAAGAGTCTTCTGGAAGCTGTGCGCCCTGATCTGGTGGATATGTTTGACTCAGATCGTGCAAAGGCGCTTGCAGATATTAAAAGCGATCCCATTGCAATGGAGGCCGTTAGCATTGTCGAGGGGTGGAGCATCCCTGCCCTTGATGCAGCCGTCCGCGTTATCAATAATCCGTCCGGCTACACCAACAAGTCACAAGAAGTTCAGACCCTTGTAAACGCCGCGATGCGGGTTGAAAATATACTCAAGTCAGTTCCGCGTGATGAGCGCCCAGTTACAGAGGACGGTCGAAAGTTCTCAACCATGCAAGACTTCGCGAACATGCCGTCCTCTCAGAGGGCAAGGCATTACACAATTCAAGAAGAGAGGCTGGTTCCTCAGCTTATCATCAAGACTGCCAATTATGAGGCGTCGAGAATCAAGTCTGACATTGAGAGAAAAGCGGAAAGTTACGCCAAGCGCATGGGTTTCTCAAAGTCCGAGAGTGAATCCTCCCCAAAACCTGCAGTCAAATCGACACCAAGTCAGTCTGCTCCTTCCGTAAAGGCACAGCCTACTGGACGTAAGGATGAAAAGGCTGAAGAGACGTCATTCAATGGCGTTCCAAAGGGTTTCTGGGATTCGATAGGTCTCCCAGTATAACTGAAATTACTACCGTTTAACAGAAGCCGCGTCTAACAAGCGCGGCTTTTTTGTTTTGGCCAATTAAATCCAGTACCAGGAGATCCCGCTAAAGCGCCTGACCCTATTCCTAATAGTTATGTATTCGTGTAATGATCACAGCCGAAAGATTAAAAACCTATGGCTGGAATCGATACAACCAATCTATTTAACCGCTGCGCCCCAGCGGTTAGCACTAACATCGCATCCTGTGGCGCTGTTACTGCCTGTACCGCAACGCAGGTAACCTCGTCTGATCTCGCTACGATTTATGGATCGAGCGATTCAAACTACCGCATCCTCGGGAACCTCATCTCTGCCGATTTTCTCGGCAAGGCCGTCGGCGTACGCCAAAACGGTCTGTATGACTTCCTTCAGGCCAACAAGCGCGTGATGGGTGGCAAGCGCCTGAGCGTTCAGCAGGTCAACGGCGGACTCTGGGAGATCAGTCCGTTTGTTAAGATGGGCCGAAAGCGCCAACTGAACACCGAGTATTGGACCGTTCGTGTTGTGGGCAGCACTGCAAGTGTGAGTCAAACCGCTGCCCTCTCGGTCAAGGTCTACAGTCAGGGGAGTGCCCCGGCTGATGCTCGCTGGTTCCCGGTCGGACTGCGTGTGTTTGTTAATGGTAAAAATGCTGGTTCTGGAGGCACTGGAGATACGGCTTACCGTCTTTCGTTTGTTGTCGCCTCTGTCGGCACGGTTGCTAGCGATGGTGGCCTCGGTTCTTACCTGCCAATCACGTTGACCCCGCAGAACACGGCTAGCGTGTTCTATAACAACGCTGCTCCAGCGATTTCCAACAAGTCCAAAATTCCTACCACTCTGGCGGCTGGTGATATTCTTGGTCTGCTCCTGCGCGGCACTGCAAACGTGTCCGATTACGAGAGCTTCTGCTCTGAGATTCCGGGTCTCAACAACAACCAACTGTTGCCGTTCTGGATCGAAACCACCCGATACTCGATCTGTGAAGACGAGCTCACTCAGAAGTACTTGAGTGCGCTTCGTGACTCCAATCCGTTCTTCAAGGAGTTCGGTGATGTGCCTCAGGTTGAGCTCAACAAGCAGATCATTGAGGACTTCCAGCGCCGCCATGCAAACGCCTTCTTCTTTAACAAGGCGCTTCCCAACCAGACGCTTGCTCTCTATCAGGATCTGGCTCAGATCACTGTTCCTACCTCAGCCTCGCTAAACATCCCGATTGAGGGTAAGTGCATTGGCCGCAAAGCTAACGCCACGGGTATCTACGAGCAGATGGCTGAGTGCGGTCAGGTTGTTGACTTGGAGGGTGAGACCCTCAACCTGCACAAGCTGTTCAACTCGCTTTACAAGCTCCAGCGTGAGCGTGAAGCGGCTGGGACTAAGGCGGACATCATTGAGCTCTTCACTGACTCATTTTTTGCCAACCAGTTCATCATCGGAATGGTGAACTACTTCAAGACGAAGTACGGCTCCGACGTGTTCCGTCTGACGATGCAGTTGAACCAAGGTGGCGAGCAGGGTCCGTTCGGCTTCCGCTTCTACAAGTTCACCCTCGACTATCCTCAGGTCGAACTCCGCATCGTGACCCACCGCATGTTCGACGACATGCTCTCCGCTCACAAAGCAGCTGGTTTTGAGTCTTCTGGCCGAATGCTCTGGGCCATCGACTGGCAGAATGTCTACCAGGGCATCATCGATTCCAACACCGTCACCAACAAGACTGGTGACCTGAAGCAGCTCGCTGCTGTGGATGACAGCTACTCGTGCGTGATGAAGGTTCCGAGCCGCACCACCAAGCTAACGAGCACGACCTACACGTCTGTGCTTGAGGCTGAGACTACCAGCTTTGTTCTGGAGAATATTGGTTCCGCTGCGCCGATAGGCACCGGCAGCAACGACGGCACCTTCTACGTCTAACAAGATTTAGCACTGGGCGGTTGGGCTTCAGCTCAGCCGCCTTTTTTGTTGGATGAAAGACTTTCAGTTGCGAGCGACTCGTCACTAACCAAGAGTTTATTTATGCGGCACTTCGGAAAGTCGATCATCTACAACCTCATCTATGTTAACGGAGAAGCCGTCCCTTTCATCGAGCAAGAAGCGGGGCAAGGAGTTATCGCAACCGATGATCCAGCTATCATAGATGCTCTTGAAACACGGATTCGCGAGCGACGTGGAGGAATCTGGGAAATGACATTAAATCAGTACGATGAGGTTTTAAAAAAAAACAGCGTCGTGAGCTCGAAGCCTCAATCGCAGCGGCGGCTAGAATCAGTAGTTCGGGGGGGGATGAGCTTAGCGGAAGCACAACAGATGGTAAGCCGCCACGACGCAGCTGTTGCTCCGGTGGCCGTTGAAGCCAAGAAGCCAGTGCCAACCGTTACGGCTGAATCGAACGCGCCAATTTCGGCTGAGGTAAACGCGTCTCGTCCAACTGTAGGAAAAATCAAACGCTAACCAGGCATGATTACTGAGAGTATCACCACTGATATTGTGGTCACAAAATCTGGAGCACTGTCACTTGGCAGTATTCTGGCCGTGACCGTCTCTCATTTTTTCAACATGCCAACTTGGATTCAAGTGACGGCAGCTATAACTGCGACAGTTGCAAGTGTCTACGCGATTCGACTTGCTCGATTGAACATAAAAAAGACCAATACAGAGCTCAAAATCCTAAGAGCTAAAGCGTTTCAACTCGGCATAAACATTGATGATTAATGAGACTCTTTTTTCTAACCTGTGCCCTCTTTATTACGAGCTGTGGAGTCCTCGTTCCACAAACCTCTCGGCGATCAAGCACTACCGCTGAAGCCGCGACTGCCAGCCTTAAGTCGAGTGAGCAGTTCTCCAAGGTTGTCAACGGACAGCAGAAAGGTCCGATTGCAGAGCTTCATGTCGGGGGCCTTGGCAACAAAGTGGAGTTGAAGATTCC
>CAIRTT010000533.1 GCA_903881535.1 uncultured Armatimonadota bacterium | reverse complement strand
TCTCGCGGCTCCGGGATACCCTCCAGGCCGAGTGTCGCCGCGTGTTTACAGCGGTCGGGGATGAAGCGGTCCTGGACAAGCTGTTTGAACGGTTTGGCGCAACGCCTGATCGAGCAATCGAAGAGATGCGCCGCCTCCATGGTCTTTCGCAGCCATTTCTCCACATCAAAGAAAATGCCCCGGGATATTTGCATCATGCAAACAAAGAGCAGACAATTGTGGGTGTGATGAATGGGGCTGAGCCCCGGTCGGATGCTGAGCATCAGTTCCGCGAGCTCCTGACAAAGAGCGCGCAGGGTATCCGGGATGGTCAGATCACCAACTCGGCGGAGCCACACCAGGTGTTGTTTCTCCGGGAGAGAGCTGCCTTCCCATTGCGTTTGCTTGAGGGCCTCGAAACGTATCGGTATGCCTATGAACAGGTGAAGCTGCAAGGGGCGAGTGCGAACCCAATGCATACCCGGCGCGATGTGCGTGAGTGGAATCGTATCGCTCCTCCGAGCTCTGAGGATCAATGGACTGCATGGTCTACATTTGTTCTTGCGTGGTCGCTTGGCATCGTGTCTGAGATTTCTGAGAAGATTTATACGGCAGTAGGTCAATCTGAGAAGATTCGCTTTGTTGCGGATTATCAGGATCAGTTTGGAATGGCGCGTCAGGACCCGATCGGCGGATTTGATACGGTTCCACACGGAGCTGCAAGTCTTCAGGCGGAACTTGTAGAGCAGGTGAGCGCACGTCGTGTGCCACTTGATGCCCGTTCGCTTGTGCTTGGACTGTGCGATGACCATGCATTAATGACGCATTTGACACGTGCGGTTGAGCTGCGTGTGAACACGGATGGTAGCCAGGAGGTTGGGTATACGCTGCGGGAATTCGCAAATGTTGCTGCAAGCCGCTTGCCAAGGTCTTTGGTCCGACCGCTGCAGGAAGCAATCACGGGAGCCCTTGAGAAAGTCCAGTTTAATCCAAACTTGCCACGAACGACAGCACAGCCCACAGCAAAGACCGCTGTTGCTCCGGTTATCGAAACGTCAACAGGTGGGAGCAGTCAATCTGCAAACACGGGTGAACTTGACCTAACGGCAAGGCTACAACGTCTGAAATCCCTCAAGGATGCTGATCTCATTTCTGAAGATGAGTTTCAAGCGCAGCGACAACGTATTTTAGCGGAGCTGTAAATGCCAAGGTGGTTTGATGTCAACCCTGAGGGGCCAGTGACTTCGGATGACTTTATGCGCTTCGATGCCATCGCTGGCTATACGTTGCCGCTTGTGCTAAGGGAACATTTCGAGCTTGTAAACGGGGGGTATTCGGAGCCAAATGGGTACGTTGTGCCGCATCCCGATGGCCGAATCGATGTCCACCAAGTCGATTGCTTTCTAGCGTTGCACGGTAATCACTGGGATGGTGAGCTTGCGGATGCCTATCGTCGCCGTCCGCTGCTGGATGTACTGATTGATTTGCAGGATGAATTTCCCGATGACGCAATGGTCCCGTTTGCGCTGGATGCATTCGGTGGGGTGCTTGCGGTGAGGATAGATGCAGGCGAAGCTGGCGATATTGTGTTGATCACTCCAGATGGAGAAGATCCACATTTTGTAGCTGCATCGTTTACAGAGTTTCTGGAGAATTTGCATTGAACTTAAATGGTTACACACGTGTATTTGCGGTTTGGGGATGCCCTGTAAAGCAGAGTGCGAGTCCTGCGATGCATAATGCTGCGCTCAAACACGGTGGCATTAATGGCGTCTATGTTCCATTTGAAGTTCAGCCAGAGGACATCGCTGCAGCCATTGCAGGAGTGCGTGCCCTTGGCATTCGTGGAGTAAACGTAACGGTTCCCCATAAAGAAGCGGTCGTGCCTTTCCTGGATGCATTGACGCCGGAAGCACAACGCCTCGGGGCTGTCAATACGCTTTACTGGGAAAATGGCCGTCTCTGTGGTGACACCACGGATGGCCGCGGCTACATCGCCGCGTTGCGATCTTGTGATCTTGTTCCGGCCGTAGGGGCAACCGTTGTCGTCCTCGGTGCCGGAGGAAGTGCGCGGTCAGTCGTATCCGCCCTCGCGGCGATTGGCTGTCATGTTGTGGTTGCAAATCGTACGCTGGCAAAGGCTGAGGGACTTCTTTCATTGGGGGCATCGGCTATCGGAGGCTACGACAGTTCAGTCGTCTTGGAAGCACTCACGCAAGCTGCATTGGTTGTCAACACAACAACGCTTGGGATGTCTCCCAATATTGGTGTGATGCCCGAAATAGACGTTGCCAGGTTACAGCCGAACTGTGTTGTTTCCGATTTGATTTATCGTCCTGACCGGACGGAGCTGCTGATTCAGGCTGAAGCGCGAGGGTTGAGGGTTCAAAACGGACTTGAGATGCTGGTTCAGCAGGGCGCACTTTCCTTCGAACGGTGGCTGGGCACGACTGCTCCCTTTGAAGTGATGCGGCAAGCGGTGCAGGATTCGATCCGTGACGGGGTGAAGTGAACATCAACGGTAACGTATGCGTCCTAACCCGCAACGGAACATACGAACCGGTGAAAGGTCAGGAACAATGAATAAATTGATGACGACTCTCGTTGGTGCAACGGCAGTCTTGTCCCTGGTCGCATTCGCACAGGGCTCTGCCCATGCGCAACGTGGCAATGGCGGCGGCGGCTTTGGTGGTTTTGCTGGCGGATTCGGCGGACAGCGTGGCGGCGGCATGATGCAGATGGGCCTCAGCAACCTTCCAGTAGATGTACTGGTTAAGGGACTGAAGCTTTCTGATGATCAGAAGACCAAGGTTGACGATGTTCAGAAGAAGATTCGCGAAGCGCAGCGTGCTGCATTCGGTGGTGGCAACAATCCATTCGGCGGCGGAGCCGGTGGTGGCAACCGCCCAGATCCTGCTCAATTGCAGGAAATGATGACCAAGATGCAGGACGAGCGCAAGAAGAATGACGCTCAAATTGAGGCTGTCCTCACGGATGACCAAAAGAAGGCCCTTCCTGCATTCCTCAAGGATGTTCAGACCTTCCAGACAGCTCAGCTTCCATTGCCTCTGATTGGTGATCTCAAGCTCACCGAAGATCAGAAGACCAAAATGGCAGCAGTCGTGAAGCAAGTCCAGACCATCTCCCAAGAGAAGCGTCAGGAAGCTATGGACAACCAGGATTTCCAAGCACTTCGCGAAATCATGACCCAGACCCAGACTGCACTCAAGGATAAGACCCGTGCACTTCTCACCGCTGATCAAAAAGCGATGGTTGAGAAGTACGAGAAGGAAAATCCTAACCAAGGCTTCGGCGCCCGTGGCGGCCGTGGCGGCGGACAGGGCGGACCTGGCGGTGCTGGACAGGGTGGCAACGGCGCTGGCCGTGGCGGCCGTGGTGGCAATGGCGGTGGAAACCCACCTCCAACACAGAACGGCAATGGAGCTCCACCTCCACGCTTCTAGTTCTTAACGAACATAAGCAAGGTGTCTGCATCATTTTGGTGCAGGCACCTTTTCTTTTTTAGAACACCTCTCTCATATCCTAATGCCCTTGCCGATGAACCTTGGGTTCTTGACGGTTAATGGCTAGAGACTAACCTGCTGGGAACATCTGGAGCCAATTCACGATTACCCCTGTCATCGTTGGTACAAAATGCAAGGTTTGCTTACGGTCAGCAGGGCTTGGGTGAGGGATACTGGTAGAACTTTGCTAGATGAGGCTGAAAATGGTTCTTGACAATGAGGTAAGTGCATTCCGGGCGCAAGTGAGCGCTTTCTCGATTCTGCAGGTCAATGCAGGCACAAAAGGTATTTGCCATCCAAAAACGACCGCAGCCTTTCTAGAATGGACCCGGCGGGTTGAAGATGACGGATACGAAGGCTATATGGCGGCTCA
Source organism: uncultured Armatimonadota bacterium (assembly GCA_903881535.1). Lineage (GTDB taxonomy): Bacteria > Armatimonadota > Armatimonadia > Armatimonadales > Armatimonadaceae > CAIRTT01. The sequence continues at coordinate 15,873 of CAIRTT010000533.1, read as the reverse complement.
GGATGCAGCGCTTTCGGCACGTGATCGCTTAGCCACTTTCTGTAATGCAAAACCTACCGAAATGGCATTCACGGGCAATGCAACGGTTTCGCTGAACATTGCGATGGACCTGCCTTGGCATCGCTGGGATGCGCCCGTCGATGTCCTCATTTCCGACCACGAATACCCAGCCACCAATATGGTCTTTGGTTATCTCCAACAACGAGGGAAAATCCGTATTGTTCGATATGAACTCTCAACTGATTCCACGACACTGGTTGAAAATTTGGAGCGGGCCAGGACACCAAACACGAAGGTAATGGTTCTTTCCCATGTTTGCTGTAACACCGGCAAACGTACCGATCCAAAAGCTGCCAGTGCATGGGCCAAAGCAAATGGGATTATGTCCTACATCGATGGAGCTCAGGCACTTGGTCAGGTACCGGTGGATCTAACCTCCATGGGCTGCGACCTCTACATTACGAATGGACATAAATGGCTAGGAGGACCGAATGGTGTTGGTCTTCTGTACGTCCGGGATGGTTTTGAAGATGAAATGTGGCCAGTGCATGTTGGCCACGGCATGATGCCCTTTACGCCTGACAATGAGTACAGTGGTGAACCTATTTTTGCACCTGGTGCACATCGCTTTGAACTCATGGCCACGCGCCCGGCGCAAACCTTTGCTACCATGCACACCGCTCTCGATGTAATCAATGAGCTGGGACTTGAGCGCATTCGTGAGCGACAGGAGCTGCTAGCTGATTACATCAAGAAACGTGTCCTAGAGCAGGCTGACCGCTTTGAATTGATCTCACCGCTTACATTTAGCGATTCCAGTGCACTCGTTAGTATTCGTATCCAAGGTGTAACAGGTGCCGAAATCAATGCGTTTGCGGACAAGGTTTTGAATGAGAAACGAGCCTTTTTGCGGCCGGTTCCTGAGTTTGATGCGTTGCGAATATCAGCGGCTTACTATAACGTTCCGGATGACTATGAGCGTCTTTGGGACCTTCTGGCGGAATTGAAAGGTTAGAGTAATGCAGCTGTATTTTTTGAAAGTTGCTGGCCAGCTAAATGGTCCATTCACACTTGCACAGCTACGAACGATGATTGCAAGCGGTGCGGTCAATCGTGAGTCAATACTCGTGGATGAGTACACAAAGCGGGAAGTGCAAGCAGGGGACATCGTGGCTCTCTTTGAGGATGCCGTTGATGTTATGAAACATGAGGCTGACCTCGAAGAGGCCTCTGCCATAATGGCTGCACAGTCAGCTGGCCACGATCCAGCGTACGAAGCCCTTCGCAATGCCGACATGCATGCATCAAGCATGGCATATCCGCTTGCAATCAACTTTAAGTTGATGTCGTGGACACAGGACATCCGTATGACCGATGTCACAGGACGCAGTGTCGGATTTGTCCATCAGAAAGCGCTAAAGCTTCGTGAACAGATCGAAGTCTTTTCTGATGAGTCCCGAGGACGCCTGATGTACACCATCCAGGCAGATAACATCCTTGACTTTTCTGGCCGCTATCGCTTCAAAGGTGCGATGGGCACAGACTTCGGCTGTGTGCGTCGGCACGGTCTCGTGTCGATGTGGAAAGCACACTACACCATCGAAGATCCATCTGGGCGGGAACTGTTCACCATCCGCGAGGCTAATCCATGGATTAAGGTCTTCGATTCGCTGCTCTCAGAAGTGCCAATCCTCGGAATGTTTACCGGTTACTTGTTCCACCCAGCGTACGATGTTGTGGATGCGATGGGGAACCACGTAATGCAGCTAGCCAAGCAGCCAAGTTTCTTCGAACGCAGCTACTCTGTCTCATGTCTTGGAAGTGTGTCTCCAGACAATGAAGTCCGAGTTTTGCTCGGACTTATGATGATGATTTTGCTGGAGAGAAGCCGGGGCTAAGGGCGACGCTTTCGGAGCTTAATAAAGCCCAGCGCTCCCAACCCTAGCACCGTAAGCGCAAGTGATCCTGGCTCGGGTATCGCCAAGGTACCCGGGCCATTTGTGGTTGATAGGACAGCACAACCATCAAAAGCGACCTTTGTTTCTGGATTCGTTGAATATTTCTTATCAAGCTTGAATGAGAAGACCTTGGACTCATCCTTGTCGATGTTTCCATTAAAGCGGATGCCCGTAAGGAGATTCTCACCGGATTTTTCAACATAGGACACGTTGGATGCACCCGTTATTGAGCCAGTGACCAGAGAATCGTATACCGGTCTATCTACGCCAAGAATCCAGTAGTTCAAGTCCTGATACTCGCGTGCATAGACTTTGTAGACCCAGAGGTAACTGCCATCTGTCTGTTGTTCACCAGCAGCCACATTGAGGATAGACTGTGCCATCAACGGCGAGGCCGAAACAGACAAAAGGGTAATACAAACCGAGGCAAACACGATTGACTTGTTCAAGGTTATAAAACTCCAAATTCTTCGAGCATTTGTTGGACGTCTAAAATGGCGTCCCGAAACACGCATACAACATGGTCTATCTGGTCGTCCGAGATGATGAGCGGCGGTTCAAAACGCATCACTTCAGGGTTATTTAAAGTATACGCTGCAACTACGCCGCCCTTAACCAAACTACCTATGACCAGCTTACCAACATCGGCGTCTGCAAATTCCACGCCAATCATCAGTCCGCGTCCACGTACATCAACGAGAATTCCAGGGAAGTCAACCTGAACATGTCTAAGTCCTGACATCAACCGTTCACCGGCGACCTCTGCACGTGCAACCAGATTATCACGCTGAATGATTTCAAGTGTCTTCAGCGCAGCGATACATGCTGCCTGATTTCCACCAAAAGTGCTTGTATGGAGATACGGATTTACTGTGAAGACCTTATCCCAGACATCCTTGGTTCCAACGACGGCACCGATTGGCATCACTCCACCACCCAGAGCCTTTGCAAGTGTCAAAATATCGGGGGTTACGCCGGAGTGTTCACAGGCAAAGAGACGGCCAGTGCGTCCAAGACCAGTCTGTACCTCATCCAGTATGAGGAGAGCACCATGACGGTCACATAGCTCGCGGACTGCTTTGATATAGCCATCCGGCGCTACAAAAATGCCATTTTCACCCTGAATCGGTTCTAGAATCACCGCTGCAATAGTCTCATCTATAGCGGCTTCCATCGCAGCAATATCGCCGAATGGAACAAAGTTAAACGTTTCTAACAGAGGACGGAATGGGTCTTTGTACTTATCACGTCCGGATGCACTGAGCGCTCCCAGCGTCTTGCCATGGTACGAGCCATGGGTACTGATGAACGCCGGCCTTCCGGTTGCCATCCGGGCAAACTTGAGCGCACCTTCAACAGCCTCCGCACCAGAATTACAAAAAAACGAGTATTGGAGATTTCCCGGCGTCAGCTGTGCCAGCTGCTCAGCAAGGTCGGCGAGCGGTTTGTTTAGAAACGTCTTAGATGACAACGGCAGCTGACGCATCTGTGCGTAAACAGCATCCACAATTTCTTCATTTGCGTGACCGAGAGAGAAGACACCGTAGCCTCCAAGGCAATCGATGTAGTCATTCCCTTCAATATCGGAGATGATCGCACCGTTTCCGGTATGTTCAACGCGGTCAAAGCCAGCTAGGCGAAGGAGGTTTAAAGCCGTTGGATTGACGAAGTCCTGATACTTCCGGGCAACATCTGCAGTGATGGCTTCTGGTGTTGTATCCATGCGAAAAGTGTACCACCGGAGGGCTTCCGGGCTGTGTGGTAGGTTATGCTATGCGACCAACAATTCGTGTTATTGCCGTCGGAAAATTGAAAGAAGTTTTTTTCAAGGATGCTTGCAGCGACTACGCCACGCGGCTAACAAATCTGGTTTCCAAGTTTGAGTTAGTCGAAGTCACCGATGAGCCAACACCCGATGGGGCATCAGCTGCAGATGAGGCATCGATACGCCAGCGTGAAGGTGTCCGCATCTTGGCAAAAATTGGTGAGCGCGACTACGTAATTGCCTGTGACCTCGCTGGTAAACAGCTGGACAGTCCTGAATTTGCACAACATTTAATGGATGCTGCGACGTTTCATAGTGCGAGTACCTTTACGATTGTGATTGGTGGTTCACTCGGCCTCGATGTTGCCGTTCTTGAACGCAGTAACTTCCGCTGGTGCTTTGGAAAGCTGACACTGCCGCATCAGCTTGCACGAGTCATTGCACTGGAACAGACCTATCGGGCATTCAAGATTCTCCGCGGAGAGCCCTATCATAAGTAATGACTAGTCTGTCCGTGCGCGGCTTACCGCTGCATGGAGACGCCGTCTGACAGCCGTTACCTTTGCCGGAGGTTTGCCATGCACGCCATTGGTAAGTAAGACAACAAATAGATCGTTTGCCGGGTCCAGCCATACACTGGTTCCTGTGAAACCTGTGTGCCCATAGCTGCCAACCGTGAGCTCTCCGCGGACGTTGTAATCACTCGCAATGTCAACTCCAAATCCGCGTTCTTCGCATAGAAACGGACTCTGCGGGGATGTCATCCGTGCAACGGTACCCCGGCGCATGATTCTAACGCCATCAATCATCCCTCCACCGAGCATCATCCTGCACCACTTGCTCACATCGTGGATGGTACTGAACAACCCGGCGTGCCCCGCAACCCCGCCCAGAGCTAGCGCTGTCGGGTCATGAACGAAACCCTGATTGACTGGAGCATTGTTTTCTGCTGCCGTGCTCGCACAGCGGCTATGCTTCACCGATGGCAGATTGAAACCAGTATCAGTCATGCCGAGCGGCGTAAAGATAGCGTCAGCGCAGAAGCGGTCTAGCGTTTGCCCTGTAATGGTGGTGACAACAGCACCAAGGGTGATGAACGAAAAGTCCGAGTAAAGAAACTTCGTCCCCAGCGGATACATCACTCTGGATCTGGCGATATCGTCCACAATCATTCCAAGTGAAATCTGCTTGCCACGGTAGTTACCGCCGGCAGGGAAGCCTGCGCAGTGTGTCAGTAAATGCCGGATTGTGATCTTCCCGCGGTCACCGTATCCCGCTATCAGGGCCTGCCGGGCAAACGCAGGAAGGATACGTCCAACTTCGGTTTCTGGAGCGAGCATTCCGCGTTCAAAGAGAATGTTGATGGCTGTCGCAGTTGCGATAACTTTCGTCAACGATGCCATATCAAAGATAGTGCTAACATCCGCTGCGATAGGGCGGGGGCGTGCCACCTTGTTCCCGATGGCTAGAGCGACAGCGCACTGATCATGCCTGTAAATCGAAATGGCGGCGCAGGGTATTTCTCCTGTGCTTACCGGGCGCTTTACGTGTTCTACCGCAATGTCGATGAGCCGTTCGTCAAAGCCAACTGGCCTGTCACGCTGCGATAGACTTTCCATTTGCAACATTGTACGCTGGGAGCTGAATCGTGAACACAGAGCCACGTCCAAGGCGTGACTTCACTGAAATATTGCCATGATGTTCTCTGACGACACGACCAACAATCGATGTTCCGAGCCCTGTTCCACCATGTTTTGTCGAGACGACTTCATCGGTGAACAGCTTGCTACGGGTTTCTTCGGTCATTCCATGCCCTGTGTCCGTGATGCTGATCTCAACCATCGATGGATTGTGAATGCTGTTGCACGCAGTGATCGAGACGGTACCGCCATCCGGTGTGGCCTGAAGTGCGTTATTAACAAGGTTATAGAGCGCATCATACATTTGGTCCTTGTCATGTAGAACGCGATTTGTTGATGGATCCACATGGCAGTAGAGGTCTATCCCACGCGTTTTGGCGTAGCGACCGAGAGTCTTTTGAACCTGCTGGATAATTCCAATGATCAAATCCGCTTCTAAGTTTGGTTCCGGCAGGCGTCCCTTGACCATCCCAGCGATGTATTCCGTTCGGCGCCGGACACGCTCAGCACTTGTGACGATATCTTCAAGAATCCACCCTGCAGCATCTTCAGCGTTGTGAACAGCTGCCTCGAGCTGCTTACGACATGGCGCACTATCGTTATCGATAAGTGCATTTAAGTCATGCATCAAGCCTAATATCAATGACTGCGCTGTCAGTGCTCCGCTTTCGATCGGTGTCATCAGATTCTTGATATCATGTGCAATTTCGCCAACCCGGTGTCCGATTTGTGCATCACGAGACTGCGCTGCTAAGCGAATCCGCTCGATGCCGAGGGCAGCATGTGTACATAGGACTTCAAGCACAGATAAGTCGCGCTGTGTGAATGGATCTTTACCATTTAGGACTTGCAGCACACCAAGTGGCCTCCCGCCTGGAGCACACAAAGGAATGGTAATCGTCGAACGTGTTTGAAAACCTGTACGGTTGTCCGTATCTGGATCAAAATCACTGCGTATTCGCAGGTTGTCGTCGAGGATAGGAAGTCCTGTTTGAAACACATGGCCGGCGATTCCTCGGTCCTCCGGTATACCGGTGCCGGTCAGAGGTCCTGATGCATCTCCAACGACTGCCGCAAACACAAGCTTCCTGCTCCCTGGATGGTGAAGGAACATGCTGCCTGCATCCGCATGGACCACACGTACGGCAATGTCCAAGACGCGCTCGGTGAGCTCTTCCATGTTAGAAGATTGCATTGCTGCCAACGATGTGCGTCGTAACGCATTGAACTGCCGGTCACGCACCAGACATTCGTTCTGGAGACGCTGCAGCTCGTCCCGAAGCGTTACATTTTCATCAGTCATCTGGTTGCTCTTTTGAATTCCTGTCCACACCATCGTATGACTCCTTAATGAAATGTCGGCACAAATATAGTTCCACTGTAGGAGTATTGAATGGGTGCGAACAGACGGGTACACTTCCATCAAGCGCCATCAGCGCATCAAAATGGGATGGAAAAAGTAGGTTATGTCTAACAGCGCAGCTATCGGAACGCAAACAGAGAAGTCAACTTGGAGAAACAAAGTCGGGCTTGCTGAAATGCTCAAAGGGGGTGTCATCATGGATGTCATCAACCCGGAGCAGGCGCGTATCGCCGAAGATGCTGGCGCCGTTGCAGTGATGGCACTCGAGCGGGTGCCTGCTGACATCCGCAAGCACGGTGGCGTCGCACGAATGTCCGACCCTGCTATGATTCAGGAAATCATGGACACCGTGACCATCCCGGTCATGGCGAAAGCCCGTATTGGCCACATCATCGAGGCGCGTATCCTCGAAGCGATGGGCGTTGACTTCATCGATGAGTCTGAAGTTCTTACTCCAGCGGATGAAGAATTTCATATCGACAAGAACATTTTTAGGGTGCCTTTTGTCTGTGGCTGCCGAAATCTTGGTGAGGCCCTGCGCCGCATCGGCGAAGGTGCTGCCCTGATTCGCACCAAAGGCGAAGCCGGTACTGGAAATGTCGTTGAGGCTGTTCGCCACATGCGTACCGTCCTTGGCCATGTCCGCAAGCTGCAAACGATGGACCGTGCCGAACTAATGACTGAGGCGAAGAACCTCGGTGCACCGTATGACATCGTGTTGCACATCGCAGAGACCGGCAAGCTCCCTGTACCAAACTTCTCCGCGGGTGGTGTTGCAACTCCTGCTGATGCTGCACTCATGATGCACCTCGGTGCTGAGACTGTCTTCGTTGGCAGTGGCATCTTCAAGTCCGGCGATCCAGCTGAGCGCGCGAAGCGTATCGTGGATGCGGTTATGCACTATCGGGACTACGAGCGCTTGGTCGACATTTCGAAGGGCCTTGGCGAGCCGATGGTCGGGATTGACATCCACAAAATGTCCGATACCGAAAAGTTTGCTGACCGAGGCTGGTAGGCTGACTGCGTGTTAGTCGACTATAAATATTGTCCGCGCTGTGCGGCGACCCTTGATACGGTGGCGATTCCAAAATCGTCACCGTTTTTACGTCGTAAGTGTCCAGCCTGTGGGTGGATCTTTTGGAATAACTCGCGTCCAACGGCGGGTGGTCTTATTCTCGATGATCAGAATCGCTTAATGCTCATTCGGCGTGGGATCGAACCAAGCCTTGGTCTTTGGGACCTGCCTGGGGGATTTCTCGAACCTGGTGAGCATCCTCTTGATGGTTGTATCCGCGAGCTGCTCGAAGAAACCGGTGCAGTGGTCGAGCCTTTGCAATTCCATGGTGTCTTCATGGATACCTACGGTCCAAACCCAGATGATCATACGCACAACACGTTTTACATGTGCAAGGTTGTTGGTGGAGAAATCGCGGCTGCAGATGACGCAGAAGAGCTCGGGTGGTTTGCATACGCAGACATTCCATGGACAGAGCTTGCATTTAAAAATGTGACGGAAGCGGTTGAGCTGTGGGGAGGAAAGCCTCTCTGATGCCGAAGCGGATTGGTGTCCTTGCACTGCAAGGTGGATATGCGGCACATGCGAAGGTCTTGCAGCGCCTAGGCGCGGATGTTATTGAAGTGCGACTTCCCGAGCATCTTGCGCAGTGTGATGCATTGGTGATGCCCGGTGGTGAAAGCACAACCATCATCCGACTGCTGCAACGTAACCTTCTCGACACGGTAATTGTCGAACGTGCCAACGCTGGGATGCCGATATTTGCAACCTGTGCTGGCCTGATTTTGCTTAGTAAGCGCATCGCCTCGGGAGCAGAACGCGGCGGACAGCCGACTCTTGGCCTCCTCGATGTTGCGGTCGTGCGCAATGGTTTTGGGCGGCAGCTGGATTCCTTTGAAGCGGATTTACAGATCAAAGGGTTCGAAACGCCGCTGCGTGCTATCTTTATCAGGGCGCCGATCATCACCGATGTCGGGCCAGGTGTAGATGTGCTGGCAACGGTTGATGACAAGGTTGTGATGGTCCAGCAGGGGAAGCTTCTTGCGGCGGCATTTCACCCAGAACTCCTGAATGATGACCGTATTCACGCACACTTCCTGGATGCCGTGGTTGAACATTAAGCCCCTGCGGATTGCCATCTTTATGGTGAGCCTAGTGAGTGCTGGGGCCTGTCAACGTAACCTTTTGGATGTTGCTCCGGCCGGACAGACCGTGGATGCAACGGCCGAAGAAGGTGAGCGGGCCGATGGGCGCCCGCGCTGGAGAACCGTCAGGACGCTTGCGGTCGGCGATATTTGGGCTGCCTCACCTGATGGTAGGTATGTAGCGACCATCGATGACCAGCGCTTACGAGTGACGACCGTACTCGAGGGTCGCGTTCTGCATCATGCCGCACTACCATTTGTGGCATATGACATCGCCGTAACCAAATCAGCTGTCGTGTGTTATAAACGCCTAGATCCAGCATCGACCAGCATTGCCATTCTGAACATCAAGACAGGGAAATGGTCACGCATTGATGCGCAATCAAGTATTTGGCAGGTAGTTGCGGATGTCGGTGGCGATGGAATCTGGATATCCTGTGGAGACCACACGGTGCGCCATTATCCTAATGTCCGTTCGGGTGAAGTGGGAATGACGCAGCTAGTCGTCCCAGGATATGGCGGGAACCTGACTGCAGATCCATTGGGATGCGTTGTTACAGAGGTAATGCCATCTGGAATAACGGCGATTTCAAACGATACTAAGATGCGCTGGCATATCGATGAAGAAAACCCAAAGCGGGTTTCGCGGGTGATGACAACCCAATCCGGAGTGCTGTACCTGGATTCAACCGAGCGGTCTGAACCAAACAATCACACAATAACTAGGATTTCCGGCACAACGGGTACACCGCTCTGGGAAGTCCAGCATGTTGGAAAATACGTGAATGTGGCCACTGACCAAAAGTCAGGGATGCTTTGTGTTAGCGTCGGAAACCCCGATGTACGGGTACCGGCAAAGCTCTTCGTCTACAGTGCGGATGGCTCCGTCATCATGGATGGACGGGGGAGTGGTTACTTTTCCCCAATGCTGGTTGGCGTTACGGAGAGTGGGCATCGGATTACCGTCATCGATGGCCAGCGCGGACTTACAACGCTATCAGATAGCGGTTCAACGCTGGCGCGTCGAATGCCACTTCCATCGATCGATTCTGAGCTTCTCCGAACTCAGTTTGCGAGGCTGTCCACGGATGACCGCCTCCTTTTCATCCAAACGACGGCAAACAAAGTCCTCATTTTAGAGGCACTCCACGAGTAGATATGTCGATTTTCAATACTTTGCATACAGCAATCGCGTGTGGGAGTGAAAATATCCCTGAGCTGCTAAACACTTTGTTCAGTCAGCAAGTCGCGGCCAACGCAGACATCCAACGGATGCTTCCAGAGCGCCCTATCCCTTGTCGCTGGGGTGAAAAGTGGCTGGAAGTCCGTCCGCTATCTGTCGCCGCATGGCGCGCCGGTAAAGCTGGCGCCATTTATAGTGGAACACCTGCAGCAACATTCCGTTCGAGCGGGACAACATCGTCTGACAGATCAGCAACCATTCTCGATCAAAATGGACTTGACCTTTACGAAGCCGCGATTACGACCGGTTTTCGGACAACCTTTGGCCATGCGAGAGAACGGATCGTGGCGTTAATGCCAGATACGTGCACAGCTCCAGAGTCAAGCCTCTCGAAGATGTGCGACATACTTGGGGCTGAATTTGTTTTTGGAGATGGCTGGCAGGCAGTTCTAACGCAGAAGATTATGGATGCACGAGAGCCGCTTATTCTCTTTGGTACGGCTTTTGCCTGGGTCCACTTTCTAGATGCGACATCCGGCACTGTCAACTTGCCAACAGGGAGTCGTCTGATTGAAACGGGTGGCTACAAAGGGAAGAGCCGCGAGCTTCCAAAGGTCGATCTCTACGAGGCTTTGGCGACTCGATTCGGGCTGTATACAGATTCCATTTGGTCTGAATATGGCATGTGCGAGCTGTCGAGCCAGTTCTATTCGAAAGGCATCGGAACCCGCTTGGTACCAAGCCCAAGTATCCGCTCCGTTGCCATCAACCCGATCATAGGGGATGTTTGCGCTCCGGGTGAAGATGGCCTGTTGGTTCACATCGATGCCGCGAACTGGTGTACCTATGCTGCCATCGAGACGCAGGACTGGGGGAATGTGGATGCCGATGGCCACATCGCGTTGAAGGGAAGGGCACCTGGAGCCGGACCCAAGGGATGTTCCATTGATGCCGATACGCCTTGACAGGTTCGATGTCCGGTGCTAGGATACCGGCGTGTCTTTTGTTATAACCCGTCGCGTCCGTCGTACATCTGATCTTTTCACGGTGTAGTTTTCGGCGTTCGTCAGTTTTACAAAGCGCAGCTAACCGACCCGTGGGAAGAACTCTTCCGACGGTTTTTTTGATTTTAGATTTAGCTCGTTTTAGGTGTCTCGCTCCGTAAGTGGCCGAGGCAGGGATGGTTTTGGAAGCAATGATTAGCACTACTATTGTTGGCGCGAGTGGGTATGGAGGCGGTGAGCTTGCACGGCTTCTCGATGGGCATCCGGAATTTAATGTTGTCCAGGTGCTCTCGAACACGTTTGCGGGACAGCCATTTGCTGCCGCATTCAACGGAATGTACGGTACGCCAACCGGGAGCCTTGTTTGCGCGCCGACATCCGATGTGCCTACGGGAGAGCTGATATTTCTTGCACAGGAATCCGGCTATGCGATGCGAGTTGTGGCGGATTACTTGGCAGCTGGAAAGCGCGTGATCGACCTGTCCGCGGACTTCCGGTTGACATCACCAGACATTTATCGCGCGTACTACAAAGCAGAACCCGCAGCTGCTGGGCTGATGGAACATGCTGTTTATGGGATGCCTGAGCTTTTTCGAGCTGCAATCAAGAGCGCAAAGCTAATTGCAAATCCTGGATGCTATGTAACGGCATCCACGCTTGCAATCAAGCCACTTCTCGATGCTGGGATGCTCTTGGGGAGCGGCATTATCATCGATGCCAAATCAGGAGTCAGCGGTGCCGGACGAAGTAAGAACGATGCGATTTACAAGTACTCGGAAGCAAATGAAGCGATGAGGGTTTACGGTGTTGGTGGTATCCACCGACATACGCCGGAAATCGAACAAAATCTTGGCGTTAATGTTCTGTTTACGCCGCATCTGGTTCCGATGTCCCGCGGGATTCTCGCTACCTGCTATCTTCCGGCCAAGGCTGGAATTACGCTTGAGGCTGCATCTGATGCCTTTGTCACCGCTTATGCTGCTGAGCCATTTGTAACCGTCCGGCCACTTGGCGACTTTCCATCTTCAAAAGATGTTGCTGGCACGAACCGCGTTCATATCGGGCTTGGCTTTGCTCCGGCGTCAGAAATGCTGATTGCAGTCGCCGCCATTGACAATCTGGTAAAGGGTGCTGCAGGCCAGGCCATTCAAAATGCCAACATCATGTACGGGCTGCCAGAAACGATGGGCCTGGCTCATGGAGGTATCTGGCCATGATCGATGTTCTGATAAACCAGGGGGTGCTCGCCGCGAAAGGCTTCCGGGCTGGAAGCGCCGCCTGTGGGATCAAACGGTCGGGTAACACGGACATCGTCCTGATTACAGCTGACCAACCGCTGGCCGGGCTGGCAATGGTCGGCACGCTAAATGTTGTCTGTGCACCTAGCGTTACGCGGAATCGGGCTGAGGTCTCCGGGCCAAATGCGGCATCCATTCGCGGTGTCGTGATCAATTCCGGCTGTGCAAATGTTGCAACGGGTCAGCAGGGCATCGATGCCAATAGTGAAATGGCGGAGCAGGCAGCACAGCTTTGTGGCGGTGGTGTGCTAACGGCATCGACGGGTGTTATCGGTGTTCAGCTACCTATGGACAAGCTTCGCAACGGTATTGTGGATGCCTGGAGTTCGTCCGGGACATCCCGTGAACATGACCAGGCCGCAGCCGAAGGCATCATGACCACCGATCTCGTTCGGAAGAGTGTGGCTGTCAAGGTCACTACGGATGCCGGTGTCTTTCACATCGGAGGCATTTCCAAAGGCAGCGGGATGATTGCGCCGAACATGGCGACGATGCTGGCATTTATCACGACGGATGCCGACATTTCTTCAGAGCTACTGCAACCCCTCCTAAAGGACATTGTCGACCGGACGTTCAACGCGATTACCGTGGATGGCGATACATCGACATCGGATCAGTGCATCGTCCTCGCATCCGGGCTCTCTGGAGTTTGCATTTCCGACACGGCATCACCCTTGTATCAAGATTTCTCGGATGTGCTCGAAGCCGTTATGCTGCATCTCGCGAAGGCGATTGCCCGGGATGGTGAAGGGGCGACCAAGCTGGTTGAGATTCGGGTCACTGGTGCTCAGAGTGATACTGGAGCGCGGTCTGTAGCAAAGACCATCGCTGAGTCTCCACTGGTGAAAACAGCCCTCTTTGGAAACGATCCTAACTGGGGACGCCTGATGGCAGCCGCCGGCCGTGCCGGTGTGCCGTTTGACCCTGCGGCAGCCAGCGCATCGATTGCAGGAATCGAAGTCTACCGGGCTGGAGTGCCAACGGATTTCAACGCCACGGAAGTTTCCGATGAAATGAAAATGCAGGATGTCCTAATCGAGGTCAATCTGGGTGACCCGGCTGGTGGCGCCTTTACGTTTTACACCTGTGATTTTTCCTATGACTATGTGCGTATCAACGCGGAGTACACAACCTGATGAGTGAGATAACGCCCGTTACCAACGGGATGGACACAGCGCAGACACTGATTCAGGCACTGCCATATATCCGGACATTTGCTGGCAAGACCGTTGTCGTCAAGTACGGCGGCAATGCGATGATTGATGATGAGATCAAGGTCTCGGTGATGCGGGATTTGGTCTTGATGCGTATCGTTGGCATCAACCCAATCCTCGTACACGGAGGTGGTCCGGAAATCAATCAGCAGCTGAGCCGCGTCGGCATTGATTCAACATTTGTCGCAGGACGCCGCGTCACAGATGCCGCGACCATGGAAGTGGTTGAAATGGTGCTCAGTGGCAAGGCGAACAAGGCAATCGTCTCGATGCTTTGCCGCGAAGGGGCTCCGGCGGTTGGCTTGTCCGGTAAGGATGCAAATCTCTTTATCGCTGAGCGGGACACCGACCACGGCGATATCGGCTTTGTGGGGAAAATCACCCAGGTGAACCCCGAAATCATCACTACACTTGTCGCCGCAGGCTACATCCCAGTCGTGTCCACCATCGCGGTCGGCACCGATGGCCAAGCCTACAACGTCAATGCCGACACCGCTGCGAGTGCGCTGGCGATTGCGCTTCAGGCGGAGAAGTTCATCCTGATGACCGATGTTCCAGGTGTTTTCAGCCGCTTTCCTGATCCAGATTCATTGCTAAGTGAGCTGACCACATCGGAGGCCCGAGACCTGATCGCAAGCGGCGTGGTTGGCGCAGGGATGATTCCTAAGCTTGAGGCGTGTATTGCCGCGGTGGAGGATGGAGTTCCACGTGCCCACATTCTGGATGGCCGAGCGGCTCACTCTCTCCTAGTAGAGCTGTTCACCGCGCAGGGTGTTGGGACGATGGTTCGCTAGGACGAAGCTGTGCTACGTATCGAAATGGCGGATTTGTCGGACATCCCGGCAATCGCAAGTCGCATTTACAGGACGACACGGTCTGCTTTTTATGAGTACGCATCGGATGTCCCGCCGCCTGGCGCGATGACCGATACTCCAAGAGATGTTGAAGAGGATTTGCGTACCGGATCGCAGGCGCTTCTCGCTGTGCTCGGGGATTCTGGGAGAGTCGCTGGCGTGGTTCGATGGCGGATTACGAAGGGACAGCTCCACTTTCATCGGCTTGCGGTGATTCCGTCCGAAAGGCGGAAAGGAGTCGCGTCGGCGTTGCTAAAGGCACTCATTACTGAGGCTCAGAGACAACGTTGCACGAGTATCGCATGTGATGTTCGTATCGGGGTGTCGCGCAATGTGGCACTCTACGAGAAATTTGGGTTTGTGCATATGGGTGAGCGGATCATTACCCGCGGCGGATTTACAGTTCGCCTTGGGGTTATGACCCTCCCAATTGACAGAGACACGACAGAGTTTGGAAAGGGTGAGTGAAATGACGACAGAAACCGTAATGGATTTGGATCACAAATATGCAATGACAACGTACAAGCGCAATCCGCTTGAAGTTGTACGTGCTGAAGGTGTGCGTCTCTATGATCCCAGCGGCCGGGATGTCATCGACTTTCTCGCAGGCGTTGCAGTTTGCTCCGTAGGACACAGCCATCCACGGTACATCGCAGCGCTTACTGAGCAGCTACAACGCGTCGTGCATGTCTCCAACCTTGTCTACAACGCTCCTGCTGCAAAGCTAGCCGAACGCCTCTGCACCCTCGCTGGCATGGACCGCGTCTTCTTCACCAATTCAGGTGCGGAAGCCAACGAAGCTGCCATTAAGCTTGCGCGCAAGCGGGGAACGGCGATTGCTGCTGGGAAGACGCAAATCGTAAGCGCCCTCGCAAGCTTCCACGGCAGAACGATTGCGACCGTGACGGCTGGGGGACAACCAAAGTATTCGGAGCCATTCGGGCCGCTTCCTGGAGGATTTGTTCACGTTCCATTTAATGACTGTGATGCTCTGTCAGCCGCAGTCAATGAACACACAGCCGCAATCTTCCTCGAGCCCATTCAGGGTGAAGGTGGGATAAATGTGGCATCGGATGCCTACCTTGTCCACGCACGGGCCCTTGCGGATACGCACAATGCGCTCCTGATTTTCGATGAGGTACAGACCGGTGTTGGTAGGACGGGAACGCTTTGGGGCTGGCAACATAGCGGCGTCAAGCCGGATGTGATGACACTCGCCAAAGGCCTCGGTGGTGGCTTCCCTGTCGGAGCATGTCTTGCATTTGGTGATGCAGCACGTGTCTTCGTCCCTGGGGATCATGGCTCGACGTATGCTGGAAACCCGATGGCGGCCACAGCAGCCCTCGCTGTTCTTGACATCATTGGTGCAGAAGGCCTGCTCGCAAATGCGCAGATTATCGGTGCGCTCCTGCAAGAGCGCATCGCGCACCTTGC
>CAIRTT010000532.1 GCA_903881535.1 uncultured Armatimonadota bacterium | reverse complement strand
GCCCTGAATCACTTTGCGATACCAACACCGGTGATGGCTTTGATCCCAACACCCGATATTCATCAGGGGCGGATAACGCTAACAACTACACAAGCCGGGTTTCCTATAACTACAGGACAGGTCATTGCCGACTATCCTCTCCTTGTCCGTTTTGATGGTGACCAGTTTCCTTGGTCGGAAGCAAACCCCGATGGCAGCGACATCACCTTTGAAAACAATGCCAATGTGCAGTTACCAGCCAGCATTGAAGAATGGAATCCGCAAGCAAAACGTGCTGCAATTTGGGTGCGTGTTCCGCTCATCCGCGGGGATGACCGCCAGTCCATCACCGTCAAGTGGGGCAAGTCACGCAAAAACAGTCAAGTCGTTACGAGCGTCTTCGATGCATCAAATGGATTTTCAAGCGTTCTTCATCTTGGGGACCGGGCAATCGATGAAGTTGACACGCTTACGTTACGCGGTGAGGGCGCTGTAACAGACCGTGGCGCAATAGGATCCGGAGCACGACTTCGTCAAGGAACCGGGTTTGCAGCCGACTTGCAACCAGGTAAAGCTCTTCCCGTTGGCAGCCAGTCATCCACCACCAGCGCCTGGGTCCGTGTACGCAAGCCAAACGCAACAATCGTTGGCTGGGGCAAGGAAGCAGCGCAGGGCAAAGTCACGATGCAATTCCGCAGCCCGGCGCACATCAATATGGATTGCTACTTCTCAGATGCCGGTGTAAAGAGTTCATCCAAAGCGCCGCTTGGTGAGTGGATGCATGTCTCTCACGTGTACACAAAGGGCGAAACGCGCCTTTACATCGATGGACGCCTTGAAGGAACGAATACGGGCAAGGGTGCCCCTCTCGCCATTGCCGAGGGGTCACGTTTGTGGCTTGGAGGTTGGTATGGCAATTACGACTACGATGGTGACATCGACGAAGTCCGGATATCCCATGTAGCCCGCAGTGCTGCGTGGGTTGGTTTGGATGCCGATACGCAAGGGGCATCGCCTCGTCTCACCGGAAGGCTTGTCCGCAGTGACAGCGCCCCAACTGTTTCGACTACGCCTAGGTCTATCGATGAAGGCACGACCGTGCAGCTCGTCGCAGACCTTGGAAATGCAGACAAAGCCTACTGGGAGCTGATTTCAGGTGGGAAGGCGCAACGCATCGCAACCGATCAAGAGCGAATCTCGTTTATTGTACCCAGAATCTCTGCGAACACCGCGATGACGCTTCGCTTGCGTACTATTAGTAGTAGCGGTGAACGTGTTCAGGACATTCCACTTTCTGTGCGGAACACCATCCTAGACCCAGCCGTGAAACTGCTTGCCCCATCTGAGTGGGATGGTCGGGCACCCTCCTACATCCGCGCAGATGTTCAAGGCAAAGGGCTCATGCATTATCAGTGGCATGTGTCCGGTCCGGGCGTCGCCTTTGAGGCATCGGGGAATATACTCCGCCTTGATCGTGGTTTCAAGGCTGGCAACGTTTCCGTACGCGTTGATGTCGACAATGGTGGAACGGTTGTCACTCATAATGTTGTGGTCCGAGTCTCCCCTCCGAGCAACGACCCTTGGACCGACGCTCCACCGATAACGGTGGAGCAGCTGCGCAGTGGCATGTTCATCACTCGTGGGATGGGTAAGACTGGCCAGCTGGCGATTACCGGCTCGACACGCGCGGGAGCAACGGTTGAGCTACGTGCATCGGCCAAGGATGGCTGGATCCGTGCAATCAAGACAACTGCCAATACGAAGGGCACTTTCACAGTTCAAATGGACTTGCCTGCACGCCTGACTCTGTATTCGCTTCAGCTGGTATCCACAACCAAGGGCAAGACAGCTGTTCTCGCATCGGCATCAGATGTCCAATGTGGGGATGCCTTCATTATCATGGGGCAATCCAATGCGGTCGCAACGGACTTCGGTCAGACAACACCCGCTTTTACCAGTCCGTGGATTCAGACCTTTACGGACAAGTTTGTACAGGCTCGCTATCGCAACACCGATGGCCAGTCTGGAGAAATTGGCTACTGGGGCATGGAGCTGGCCAAAAAGCTGGTCACAAAGCACAACATCCCCGTCTGCATTGTGAATGGAGCTGTCGGCGGCACTCGTATCGATCAGCATCAACGCGTGGCAAGCAACCCGACAGACTCCACGACGCTTTACGGACGTCTACTTGCACGCGTTGCTGGAGCTGGATTACAACACGGCATCCGGGCGATTTTCTGGCACCAAGGTGAGAATGATCAGGGCGCCGATGGTCCATCCGGTGGGTTTGGACACGAGACCTATCGTTCGCTGTTTGTAAATCTCAGCCATGCGTGGTCGATAGACTATCCCAATAGCCGAATGACATATATGTTCCAAATTTGGCCAAAGTCCTGTGCGATGGGCTTTGACGGATCGGACAACGTTTTGCGTGATGTCCAACGGAGCCTCCCTGATTCACTGGACAGACTGGCAATCATGTCTACACTTGGCATCGATCCGCCAGGTGGATGTCACTTCCCAGCGGATGGCTACGCGGCGATGGCAAACCTCATTTATCCGCTGGTCGAACAGCACACGTATGGCATCCCATCAAACGTATCTGCAAGTGCCCCGCGGTTAGTGTCAGCGGTCCGTGAGAAATCAGAACTCATCCTGATGTTTGACCAACCTGTCGTCTGGGTCGACAGCCTGCGAAGCGAGTTTTTGGTCGATGGTAAACGCGGGGCGGTAACACGCGGTACATCAAAAGGCAACACGCTTCGCCTTTCTCTCGCTGCACCATCAGGCAAGGTAATTACCTACTTGGACAGCGCTTCCTGGTCACAGCAACGCCTTCTACGCGGGAAAAATGGCATTGCAGCACTTACTTTTGCAGGAGTACACATTCGCTAATATCAGAGTTGATGGCGCATGGTAGTATTCGTCCCGGATGTCACCTTCTCTCCTCATCGGCGGTTTGTTCGCCGGCTTTCTCCATGTATTGATGGGTCCGGATCACCTCGCAGCCGTTGCGCCGAGTGCGGCGCTGCGTGGCAGAGATGCCTGGCGAAGTGGGTTACGCTGGGGAATCGGGCACTCAAGCGGTGTTCTTTGTGTCGGTATAGCACTGATTCTTCTTCGTCAGCTGGTCGACATCAGCAAGTACGCATGGCTTGGCGAGCGCTTAGTCGGCGTCGCGCTGGTTGCCATTGGGCTTTGGGGCTTCAGAGTGCTGCATAAAAACCGTGGCGCAAGCCTTATTGATGCAAGACATAAGCATCACAATCATGCGGAACGAACAGCCCTCGGCGTGGGAGTTCTTCACGGGCTGGCAGGCGGCTCGCACTTGTTTGGAGTGATACCTGCCCTTGCACTACCATCCATCGGATTGAGCGCCACCTGGCTGGTGCTCTTTGGGGTGGGCACGGTGGTGGCCATGATGACATTTTCAGGCATACTTGGGTTCATTGTCCACAGGATGGCGCAGCGTATCGACAGACTTTACCGCGGTGCGCTTTGCGCTTGTTCAGCGGTGGCGATTGGCATTGGATGCTGGTGGTTATTCCTTGGTGGTATCGGGTAGCCGACAGGCGTTCATTCCCTATAATGGAGTATGGACATCCTCCCAAATGCGCTTGTGCCCGATGCTGTTGACCTAGCGGACATTGACCGCGACCTTCGTTTTTTCCCAGCATCCACCATGAATCCCATTTCTCTAACCCAAGATCAGCTGGAGTTCTATAACACGGAAGGCTATCTGGGCCCGCTGCGTGCCCTTTCATCTGAAGCTGCGGCCACCTTGCGAAGCTTTTTCGATGATGTTCTAACAAAGACGTTGGCGGATGGTGGGAGCAGCTACTCTATCAATGGCGCCCATCGGCGTTTCGCAGAGGTCTGGGATCTGATGCACAACAAGGCGATTGTGGATGCCGTTCAGGACATCCTTGGCCCAGACATCGTGGCTTGGGGCGCGCACTTCTTCTGCAAACTTCCCCAGGATGGCAAGATTGTCGATTGGCATCAGGATGCCGTCTATTGGCCGATGACGCCGAGTAAAACCGTTACCGTTTGGATGGCGATTGACGACACCGATGCTGAAAATGCGTGTATGCGCTTTATTCCACGCTCACATGTGCATGGAACGCTGATGCATACGCCGAGTGTTGCCGCGGAAGATAATGTGTTGAACCTCAAGGTCGCTGATCCGCTGTCATTTGGCAGTGCGCCTGTGGACAACTGCTTACTCGCGGGAGAATTCAGTCTGCACTCCGACTTGCTCCTTCATGGCTCGGAGGCAAATGCCAGTGACCGACGCCGCTGCGGAATTACGCTTCGCTACTGCGCTGCCGATGTCCGTGCGTATCTTGGATGGCATGAAAAAGGGATGGTGGTCCGCGGAGCAGATTCAGCTGGCCACTGGGCAAATCCAGAGCGACCAAGCAGCAGATGAATGCGTTTATAGAGACGCTGGATGAACGCGATGTTTACATTGTGTAACGCGTAGACAGCTCTTTTTATCCAAAAGCTAAAACACTGTCTAGTTGCGATCAGAAACCGACTTTTGGCCGATGGAGACATCATTTTTTGTCGGTCCACCATGCGGGTCAGAGCGAACAAACACGGCGAATGCATGGGATAATATCCCAATCCGTCGTGACTTCCCAATGCAGGGTTTTCGCAGAGCACGGGTCACCCGGTCTGAAATAACACCGGAATGAATGAAAGGTACGCAATTGTCTAATCCTATCCGTACAAAGCAGACAAACCGCAGCGCATTTACGCTTATTGAGCTGCTGGTTGTCATCGCTATTATCGCTATTCTCGCAGCAATCCTGTTCCCTGTGTTTGCACAGGCACGTGAGCGTGCACGTGGAATCGCTTGTTTGTCCAACATGAAGCAGCTTGGTCTTGGACTCAAAATGTATTCCCAAGACTATGATGAGTCTTACCCACGATGTTCGTTCATCGGTATGGACTACAACTGGCGCAATGCGATTTATCCATACGTCAAGAACATCGATGTCTATGCATGTCCAAGCAACCCTGCTGGCCGCCGCCGTGACGGAGCAGGCTCTGCTTACGCTCCAGGTGGAAAGATGCCTTCCGGTTACGGCATGAACGCCATCGCAACCTCCTGGGTCCCTGCGGACTGGGGATGGAATGCAACGGTTCTTTCCGAAGCAACCATCACTGCCCCTGCAGACCTCGTCCTGATCGGCGAAGCAAACTACTGGGATCCTACGGTTGATATGGGCTACGGCATCGTCGGTGGCACATGTGATCAAAACCGCGCTTACCAGCACTTCGGTAACCCAGCAGCGGCAAACTCCGGAACTCCAGCTAACTGGATCTTCGCTGATGGCCATGCAAAGGCTCTGAAGTGGAAGCAAACGATTTTGCCACTTGACCGCAACATGTGGGAATTGAACCCAGCCCGTAACACTGGCGACATGACAGTCAAGGCTGATGATGGCAACTTTACATTCCCAGGTGCTAACTGGAATGACAACAATGCCATCTGCCCACGTCTGCGATAGGCTTCGATCATCATGAAGAAGCTTTTATCAATGACATTAGTCATTGCTGCACTTGCAATGGTTGCCGGGTGTGGACCAAAAGAGGCGGAAACGCCATCCGATGCGCTCGAACCCAAGAAGATGACCATGCCAGGTGCAGCACCAGCAGATCCAAAGAAAATCGACCCTGCAATGCAGGAAGATATGCGAAAGCAAATGGGTCGCTAACCTGGTTTTGGTTTCCGCTCCAGCTGGGGTCCCGTAAGGGACCCCAGTTTTGCTTGGGATAGGATAGTTCCATGCGCCGTAGGTTGATGCTTCTTGCTGTCGTTGTGCTTTCTGGACTTGCCATCGTGCTTTGGCTTGCGCCACTGTCGCTCAAGGGAAACACAAAGGCTCAGTCATTTTTCGCGCAGGGAAATCGCCTCGCGGAAAGAGGCGACTACGACATGGCCGCCGCCGAATGGGAGCAAGCGGTTCGCACGGATCCCAAGCTCATCGAAGCATGGGTTCTCCTTGGCGAGTATTACTTTGGCCGGGAGCGCTTCGAGGATGCGATCCGTTGCATGTCACAGGTCGTTGAGCGAGCACCTGAAACACCGGACTGTCACGGACGGCTGGCAATCGCATTTCTAAGTGTCCGCAGTGAGCTCGCAGCATTCGAAGAAGCTGAAAAAGAACTCAAGCGCAACCCAAAACACATTCCATCGCTTGCTGTCGTCGCATCACTTGCTGGCTCGGGTGGCATGGGTGAAAAACAGCTAACGGCCCTGGAACAGCTGGTTCAATTACTACCAGAAGATGCAGATTTTCTAGAAAAATATTGCCAGTCGCTTCTTGAGCGTAAGCGCGATGCAGATGCTGGCGTATACATAGAGCGCTTTG
>CAIRTT010000531.1 GCA_903881535.1 uncultured Armatimonadota bacterium | reverse complement strand
GCTCAGCTACAACCCGGGATTACGAAATCAGTTTTCAGGATTTCCGGGTCCTGTTGCGTCAGCGTCTGGTTGAGCAGGGGACACCGCGTGGACGTGCGCTCTTTGAGGCGGTTACGGTGGTGCCTCTTGCGCAGGCACGCGGCATTTCCAGCCGGATTGTCTGTGTTCTCGGGATGTCACAGGACACCTTTCCATCGCGGCGGCAGCCTCTGGGTTTTGACCTCACTCATGTCTCGGCAAAGCACTACGCCTCTGACAATTGCTTGGATGCATCCCCTGCGCAGATTGACCGCCTAGCGCTGCTCGAAGTCATCACGACCGCCATCGACAAGTTGTGGTTCTACTACACGGGCCGGGATGCTGCGAATGCAACACACCGCGATATGGCCGTGCCACTTCGCGACATCGTAGAAGCCTTCCCGAATGCTGGGAAAGACCTCATTGTCGAGCGAGCTGCGTTCCCTTGGTTTGAGCGGATTCTGTATGCCCGCGATCGCCGAGTGCGCTTTGGGGATGTTTCGTCATTGCAAAGTAATAAGGATCAGAATGGTGATGCTTTGGGTAGCGGTGCAGAGGTATCACACACGGCATCCGATGAGTCGGTTTATGCGGCGGAGTCGCTCATCGCAAGGGTATCTGCCAAGTCATTCGAGGACCTGTTTTCCAATCCGGCAAGGCATCACCTGAGCGCTGGTCGGGATATGCGTATCGCAAGCGTAGACAACCCGGAGGATGATGACAGCTTCGCACCAGACATCCGGGATGTTGCTGTAAAGCGTGTGTGGGATGAAGCGATGCGCCGCGGAATTACACTGATGGATGCCCTGGAACGCGTCTGGGGTGATATCCGTCGTGAAGCCTTGGTCACCAAATCCAATGCACGGTTTATGTATGCGCGAACACAGGAGCAGCTGGTTTTGCTGCAAAGCACCTGCAACGCGGTTCAGCAGACAGTAGGGCCACTGCGTAAATCCGTTCGCTTCTCAACTGGGCAGGTGCCGGGAATCGTTGGCAATGTCCGGGACACTTGGCAGCGAGGTTTCGTCTTTACTGTGACATCCGGGAAACCATCCGAAAAGCATGACCGCTACCTCTGGCGCGCGCTTGCACGCTGGTTGTTCTTCCCAACACGACCCGTAGAAGATGCGTTTACATTGGTGATTGTCAATATTCGGAATCCAAAGGAAGCCATGTATTCCCTCACCGTAAACATCGATAGAAATGCCTATGTTGAGCTTCAACAGCAGTTCATTTCCCTCGCGGATGCCAATCGTGAGGTTTGTATTCCTGTTTATGTAGATGATCTTGCTGTTTCTGGCTGGGCGGATACGTCGAAAATTGTTGACTTTGACAATATTGAAACTGAGCTTGAGACCCGGATTGAGAAGTGGGATATCGAAACCCGTCGCTACCTCGATCAGCAAGCATTCGACAGAACGCCTGCTTGGGACACATTCCTTGCTGTCGTTGCTAGCGTAAATGGCATCGCACCGAAGAAGTCAACGAAGGAAAAGGGCAAGAACGATGCTTGAAATATCCCCTGAAGGTCTGCAGCTGACCCATTCTGCTGTGATTGAAGCATCCGCCGGTACGGGCAAGTCCTACACGATCCGTCAGCTCGTGCTACGCGCGCTTGAAGAACGTGGCATCGCGATCAGCGACATCCTTGTTGTGACATTTACCCGGGCAACGGCTGCGGAAATGCAGCAGACGCTACGAAATGCGTTACGCGAGCGCATCGGAGCTCTTGAAAAAGAATCGGAAAGCCCCGAACGGACAGTCCGGTTGACACGGCTGCGTAAGGCGATGGCTGAGTACGACAATGCGCAGGTCTTGACAATACACAGCTTTGCAAATGCGGTTTTGGATCAGTTTGCCTTCGAGGCAGGTCGTCCCTGGCAAGCCCAGGCAAGTGAAGAACTTGCGCAGCGGATTCTGGATGAGACTCTCAGCGAGTGGCTGCACGTCAACGCCGGGATGCTCTACAGCGGTATCGCTGGTGGTCGCATTTCCGATGCCATCGATGCCCAATTTGGCAAGCTGGACACTTTTGTTGAGCTTGCCCGTGACCTGGCTCGCAAGGATATCTATCCCGGAAGTGACCGCTTTGAGGCGATTGCGTTTTCTCCTGAGTGGTTGGAGGAGCAGCCGGACTTTACGGTATCGCTGGTGGCACTTATCGATTCGCTAATTGCGGAAGCGCCGAACGGGATGGCATTTGGAGAGCTTATAAGTGCATCTGGCCTGCCCAATGGAAGCTTTAACAAAACGAAACG
>CAIRTT010000530.1 GCA_903881535.1 uncultured Armatimonadota bacterium | reverse complement strand
GCGCCGTTCCCTGGTTACCCATCTGTGTGGCGACGCGAGCCTTCTTTGCAATCTCCTGCATCTGGCGCGCTTCCCAAATTGTGCGGACAAGCGGCTTCTGGCAGTAAACGTGCTTGCCAAGGGTCATCGCGAGGGAGCTAGCAGGATAGTGGTGGTGGTCAGGTGTCGACACGGTAACCGCATCGATCTGATCCGCCATCTCGGAGAACATCTTGCGGTAGTCACGATAGACCTTTGCATTTGGGAATGCACGCTTCGCACGCGCCATTTGGACGTCATCCGGGTCGCAGAGCGCAACAATGTCGCCATTCTCTGCGGAGTCCATGACTTCGCCCCAGCCCTTGCCGCCAACACCTATACACGCAAAGCGGATCTTGTCGTTGGCACTGACAGGCTTCTTCACAGTTGGCTTGTCATCCCATGCCGCACGGGCTGGAGTGCCATCCGCAAATACAAATCCTAAGCTAGCAAGCGTTGTGCCAGCGATAAATTCCTTACGATTCGGACGCCAAGTGCGGCCTGTTTCGCGCTCTTCCATGTTTGAACATCCCCCAAATACCCGCGTCACCGCGGGGAAAATTCCTGAGAAACCGTGTCTCCCCGAACACTGCATTTACTTCAGTGGAAGCAGCTTCAGGACCAACACCACAGCGCGCCTACATCGGCGCACAGCCATCCGCATTTTTACATGAATTTAGATGAATGTGATACCCAAAGCATCAACATTTTCGGTTTGCATGACTCTTTACCACTTCGAGTGCACATACCAAATGCATCTACAGGTACAACAGAGCGTGAACTCATCCGATAGCCAGAGCCCACGCTTTGAAAACCGCCTCATCCACGAAAAGTCGCCATACCTGCGGCAGCATGCCCATAACCCGGTGGACTGGTGGCCCTGGTGCGAAGAAGCCCTTACGCTTGCGCAGAAATTGGATGTCCCTATCTTCCTCTCCATCGGTTACGCTGCCTGCCACTGGTGCCATGTCATGGAGCACGAGTCCTTCGAAAATGAGCAGGTCGCTGAGCTGCTCAACACACACTACATCGCCATAAAGGTCGACCGGGAAGAACGCCCCGACATCGATGAAGTTTATATGACAGCCGTGCAGCGAATGACGGGTCATGGCGGATGGCCAATGTCGGTTTTCCTCACGCCCGATGCCAAACCTTTCTACGGCGGCACCTACTTTCCGCTCAACTCGCGTGGTGGACGCATCGGATTCATCAGCCTCATAACACAGCTCTCAGCCGCGTGGACCGAACGCAGGCCGGAAGTCGAAGCTGTCGCGACGGCGGCAACAGAAGAGCTCGCGATGTCGGCGCGGCAGCGTCCACTGGCCATCACAGGGGAGCATCCAGACACCGAAAGCCTGATTCATTCCGCCATAAAGGACTTAACCGAGCGCTTCGACCCGGACTTTGGTGGCTTTAGTGGCGCACCAAAATTTCCGCCGCACCACTCCCTGCGCTTGCTGACAACCATGTTGCCAACGCATTCGGAAACCATCACCCCATTGCTCGAAGACACCCTCGACCAGATTGCCTGCGGCGGTATTCATGACCATGTCGGTGGCGGTTTTCACCGCTACGCCACGGATCGGCACTGGTTCACGCCCCACTTCGAGAAAATGCTCTACGACCACGCGATGCTCGCTCGCATTTTCGCCCTTGCTGCGGGACCGCTGGGGCGTGAGAGCTTCCTCACCGTCGCCACGCGTACTTGCGACTACGTCATCCGGGACCTGACAGATCCAATCGGAGCCTTCCGCTCCGCCTACGATGCCGATGCAAATGGCAAAGAAGGCAGCTACACCGTCTGGGACCACACGGATGTCACCCGAATTGCTGGGGATGCTTTTGTTACCAAGTACAACGCAAAGCCGGCGGGAAACTGGCGGGATGAAGCAACTGGCCATCCAGAGACGACTAATATTCTGCACATTGGGTCAGGCATTGGGGATGTCCGCTACCCGGCGACTTCGGACCTGATGCTTCCGGAGCTGACAACCCTGCTCCACGAACGTAACCAGCGCACACCGCCGCTGTGTGACCATAAAGTGCTCGTCAGCTGGAATGGCCTGATGATTGGCGCGCTGGCTAAGGTTGGGCAAATCAGTCAGCGTCAGGATTTACTGGATGCCGCCATCACAGCGGCAAAAGCCATTTTGGACCATGCAGTGATCGATGGAACTTTACGCCACAGCATCACGGAGAGTACGCCATCGGCTACCGCGGGCTTTCTGGATGACCATGCGTTCTTCGCGGATGGCCTCCTCGACCTCCACGATGTGACGGGCGACAGCATGTGGCGGGATGCCGCAGTTCTCCTGACGGACCAAATGATTGCACAGTTTACAGACACCGCCGAAGATGGCTTTTTCTTCACGAGTGACACCCTCCACGAGCGGCTTATCGTGCGGACAAAAGACATTTTTGATGGCGCTTTGCCAAGTGCCAACAATGTTGCGATACGCGTGCTCCATCGCCTTGGAGGACATTACAAAGCTGTTGCCGACACGCACTTTGCGACGTATGCGGGTGTCCTTGAGCGTGCGCCAAGTGGGACGGCAACGTGGGTGGATGCCCTTGTCGCATACGGAGCCGCCCCAACACTCACATTGACTGCAGAGCCTGAACACCTCACTATTTCTCCAGGTGCCAGCGCAGAAGTTCGCCTGCAGCTTACAGTCCCAACCGGTTGGCATATCCCACCGAGGCGTCCAGAGACCGCCGGCAAAATGGCGACTATCTGTTCCCTCGAGACACTCTTGCCGGCTGAGTTCGGCCCCATTGTCTACCCAATGCCGGTTCCGATCACGGACGATATGAGCGCCGCGGATGACAACACGCTGGGCTACACCGGGACAATCACATTTGTAGTGCCGGTTCAGGTCAACGAAGATTCCCGTTCGGGCGACTTTACGTTGATGGCCAGTGTACGAACACAGCCGTGTACGGAAACCGAGTGCCAGCCACCAATCATCATCCGGACAGAAATCACCATTCGGATTTCTTAGCTGGGGTTCTAGATCGG
>CAIRTT010000529.1 GCA_903881535.1 uncultured Armatimonadota bacterium | reverse complement strand
TTCATTATATAATTACAACTGTTTGATTTGTGTATACGACATCATTTTCGGGATGACGACTGGCCTCCAGATGATCATCACACAGAGAATATCACTCTGGCCGAACACAAAGAATTGGCCAACGAATTCGTCCTCCCAACCACTGTTAAGTCGCAGCATCGCAATACCCTTATCTGCAAGAAAACAGGCGTGAGAGCCCCTTTCATTCCAATCAAACAAGAATCGACCGGGGGTATCCCGGTCGATTAGCAGTATGAGGCATGCACAACGGGATTGCGATTCCCCGATGCGTATCGCTTAGAAACTACTCCTGAACGACGGCGTAGTCCTGGGCCCGGAACAGCTGTCCGTGTGCGGTTTCAGTAAACAGAGGGACGAGTGCACCCGGCAACACCGATGTGACATCTCCAGGGGCGTTTGGCCCACCAAGGTCAGTACGCAGCCAACCCGGATCGAGCGTATTCATAAGGACGCCATGTTCAGCCAAGTGCCCGGATGTATCGGTCGTGAATTTATCGACTGCGCCCTTCGAGATGGAATACGCAATCAGTTCGGGCTGATCCTGGATGCCACTGGTGACATTCACGATACGTCCCCACTTCCGCAACTTCATGCCCGGAATGAATGTATGGCAGATGCGTGAAAGTGCGATTACATTGACCTGAAAACTCCGCTGATAATCGTCATCTGGAATATTGAGCCAGTCCTGGCGATAGGGCGTCATGATGGCCGCATTGTTGTACAAAATGTCAATGTCTGGACCGCTCTGTAACAGCGTTTCCAGCATCGCTGAAAGCTCTTCGGCATCGGAGAGCTCAGCGGCAACCTGATGTGTTTGAACGCTAAGTTCCTGAAGCTCCGCGGCAAGCGTCGCTGTGCTCTCTAGCAACCTACTGTGCAGGACAACATTGCAACCAGCACGTGCCAGTCCAAGGCTTATCTGCCGTCCGACGCCGCGACTTGCTCCCGTTACGAGAGCCCACTTACCACTAATATCTATCGTTTCCATGCTCATTCTCCAGTCATCACTCACACTTAATCTCAAAATACGTTCACAGCTCTACTTTTTGCGCACTGCCAGAGCGGATTTCACGTAGCGTCCCCAATAGTCTGTTGGGGTGTAGTCCCAGCCCGTGATCAGGCACGGATTTGCACTCGGGTGAAAGCTCCAAGCCGTCCATGAGAGGCCATGCTGTTCGATGTACTTAATGACATCCGGTGCCCACGCTTCGGTGTAAACGTTTTCATGCGCAGGATCACCTGCATGCCAGGGCTTTGTACCGACCTCGCCAACAAAGACCGGGTACTTGGCAACGGTCGGTGTGACATTGGCATCCCAGTCCTTCTTCCAAGGATAGATGTGCGTGGCGTACATGATTCCGTTTCCGCCACGGTCTGTCAGGGAGCTCCCGGCAACAATGCCCCGAAGGTCATAAGCCCAATCAAGGCCGCCAGCGACGACGATGTTCTTGGCACCACTAGAGCGAACCACATCCACAAGCGCCTGCATCCCTGGCGTATGGTACTGAAGATGCTTCCCTCGCGCTGGGTCATCGTTGTACTCATCGACAGCGCCGCCGTTCTTCCAGACATCCCATGTCACATCGTGAGGCTCGTTGTAGAGATCAAAGAGCACAGCAGGATTGTTGGCGTACCGCTTTGCAACACTCTTCCAAAACAATACAGAGTTGTCATCCGGCATCGCGTGTTGCCCAACATGTGACCCCCAAACTCCGCCATCACTCCAGTGCAAGTCAAGAAGGACATACTTGTTGGATGCAGCCACACGGCTAACAACAGCATCAACCAGCTTCTGGTAATTGGTAGCCGTTAGCTGCGACTTTTGCCCCTTGTGGTAACCAAACCAAAAATCCTGCGTTAATGGAATACGCACAATGTTGGCATTCCACTTTGTCAATGCAACATCGATGGACTCAAGCACGCGCTCGCCTGCCGGGTCCCAGTCAAGGCTTGGGACATTTACGCCCTGCAGCCTAACCGTTTTGCCTTTTGCATCCACGACTTTATTTCCAACCGTGTGTAGCGCTGGTGGCGCTGCAAAGGTGGTTTGCTGGCTCAAGAGGACAGCGATCACCGTACCGGACAGGAAGAATGTGCTCTTTATGTGCGTGTTGACTGGATGGTTGAATTTCATGGAATCTCCCGTGATGTGTTTAGCGTGGTTTTAGAGGTGTGTTCCCGCTCGATTGGCGGGGAATGAGGACGGTTGGAACGACGATGCCCGTTGGCTGAGCGGCAGCTGACCCACCGCTTATCCGGTCGGTCAAGCGGTTGACAAAAGCATGAGCCATCGCATCAATATGGCAGCCAACCGTCGTCAGTGCTGGCGAAACAAAAGATGCGATATCAAGGTCATCAAATCCGATGACGGAAATGTCATCAGGAACGCGTAATCCGGCAGCGTGGAGCTCCTTGCAAACGACCATCGCAATCGAATCCTGATAGGCGAAGATCGCCGTCGGGCGTGGTTCTGTTTGAAGCAGCTGCTTGACTGCAAGAATTACATCCTGTTCAGAGGTGATCTCATAACGGTTACCAATATCAATGACTACACCACCCTGCGCGACTTCATTGATGAAAACTGTGGTTCTGTCAAATGGTCCACGATGGACGGTTTTACCGATAACAGCAATGTTTTTATGGCCAAGTTCGAGGAGATGCCGGGCGATCTGGCGTGCGCCATCCGCATCATCACCGGTTACAAAATCAAAGTCTTCAGCACCAGGGAACCACCCCATAAACACAATGGGCATCCCTGATTTATGAAGTCCTGCAGCGTACTCAGAAGCTACCAGGCCATGTTCTCCCGTAACGAGCAAAATGCCATCCACCCGGTTGTTTCGTAGATTGATTAGACTGTTAAGCTCATTTTCCTGATCTTTGCCGCTGAGATGCAGCTGGAGTGAGTATCCGGAATCACCAACACAATTGGCGATGGACTGTACGAGCTTTGGGTAGTACGGATTTGAGAGTTCAGGAGCGATGAGGCCAATGGTATTGGTGTGTTGAAGCTTTAGGTTTCGGGCGACCTGATTGACCTGATAGCCATGGTCATTTGCGATTGCCTCGATGCGTTCGCGTGTCGCACGATTCACCAGAGTGCTCCCGGCGAGGGCGCGTGAGACCGTTGAGTGGGATACTCCGGCGAGTTTCGCGATGTCTTCCAGTTTTAACATATGACTCTGCAATCTATATACACAGTCCTGCAATCGATTGCAATAGGTATCAACTGCGATTGCAATCGATTGCATAGCAATATTTGCAGTAAAAGTAACTCCATTTGGATAGAGGAGCTTTAAAGAGAAACCAAAAAGCCGCCCAGGTCACCCCGAGCGGCTTCATCTAAAATAACCAGCCAAACGCTAAACCCGCAGGACGACATCCTTTTTGTACAATCCCCACAGCGTAAGCATCACAAAGATGAGCGCGCCGCCGCTCCCCAAAACGTAGCAATCCAAAAACCCAAAAAGCCGCCCAGGTCACCCCGAGCGGCTTCATCTAAAATAACCAGCCAAACGCTAAACCCGCAGGAAGACATCCTTTTTGTACAGTCCCCACAGCGTAAGCATCACAAAGATGAGTGCACCGCCGCTCCCCAAAACGTAGCAATCCAAAAACCCAAAAAGCCGCACGGGTCACCCTGAGCGGCTTTCTTTCTAACTAACCCCCTGTCGCTAAACCCGCAGGAAGACATCCTTTTTGTACAGTCCCCACAGCGTAAGCATCACAAAGATGAGCGCGCCGCCACTCAGGAAAATGTCCTTGTAAAGTGGAAAATGCGTCATCAAGCCACGGACAAAGTTGTTCGAAATGTCGTCAAAGTCGACAATGTGTGTCCCCATGTACGCCGTGATCGCATTCGCTCCGATCACAACCCAGAACACGGAGCCCTTCGTCCATTTACGTACATCCAGGATGTAATAGAACACCCCTAGCAGCACCAGACTTAAGCCGCCTGCAACCAGCACAAACGAGCTTGTCCAGATTTTCTTGACCACGGGTAGCCAGATGTTCCAAATCCATCCGGTGGTGAACATCAGCAAACCGGAACCAACAAGCAACGCGGCCTTGCGCGTGCCGTTGTCAGAGCTCTTCTTGATGTACGTTCCAGCAAGCAAGCCCAGCAAAGCCGTTGCAACGGATGGAATATTGGATAGAGGACCCTCAGGATCGCCATATTCTTTATAGAGTTGACCGGGTTCCAGCATCAGCCGGTCGAAGTAGTTTGCAACATTGCCTGCTTCATCGAAGGAACCCAGCGGATAGCCAGGGACAGGCACAAATCGTAGAACCGCCGCGTACCCAAGCAAGATACAAATCGTCACAAGGGCTTGGGCTTTTGGCTTTGTGTAGAGGTAAATCAGCGCCGCGCCGAGATAGCCAAATGCCTGACGTTGGAGAACACCAAAGAGGCGCAAGTCACTCCATGGCTCAAGCTTGGTAAGGCCATTGATGAGGAGGCCAAAGAACGTCAGCCAGGCAAAGCGGGTGATGATTTTCCGGACTAGGGATGCTTTTGAATCCCCAGCCTCCATCCGTCGTCCGATCGAATACGGAAGAGTGGCTCCGATAATGAAGAGGAACAGCGGGAAAATACAGTCATGGAAGCGAAAGCCTGCCCACTCTACGTGGCTACAGAACTGGGCGACGACTTCATCCATGATCTTGCTCGGCCACCGGGCACCGATTGCCTCAAGGAAGCTCGCGCCGCCGATAATCCAAAACATATCAAAGCCACGGAGGGCATCAATGGAAAGTACCCTGTCCTTTGGCGACATCTTTGCGGTTGCAACAGTGCTCATTCCGCGAATGTACCACGGGTTCATTGCGGATTTGGTTAGGATTACCGCACTAAATTGTCGTCTGAAGGCTTTGCAGTCAAGCGCACAAAGACACTCGCGAAGACGGCAAGCAATAAGGCATTGATAAATGTTGGGAACAGTACAAATCGGTAACCAGCATCCTGAATCACAGCGCCACCTAAAACGGCAACCAGCGCTGTTCCACCTCCGGGAGGATGCATGCAGCGAAGCACAGCCATCGCCAAAAGGGACAACCCAACCGCGACCCCGCCTGCGAGCATCCGGTCAGGTATGAGCTGGGACACCGTCACCCCGATCAGTGCCGAGATCAAATGGCCTCCCAGTATGGGCCAGACACGCGCCGCTGGGCTCTGCGGAAACTGAAACACAATCACCGCCGCCGCACCCATGCTAGCAACCACGGCAGGCGTTCCGCCACGCATCAGCTGACTTGTCGCAAATCCAATGGCTCCAATAGACAGGCCAGCACACGCCGCTGCAAGGACTGACATCTGCAAAGGTTTCAATGTGGCGTAGGCAGTAACAATGCGCGATATATTCACAAATCGTTTCCTACTCGGATCACGAACAGCAGGCAGCTATTTTGGGTCAATGCCCTGTACCGGGATGAGAATACGTGAGCGCATCTGGGTAGCACGGAGCTGCACCCGCACGGCAGGCCCAGCAGGTTTGACCGATACGCGACGGATAGGAAGCTCCCAACGTTCTCCACCCTTCGTCGTCGCATCGCGTACAACGAGTGCATAGCTTCCCACAGGAAGCAACAAACGCGCATGGCCAGAGGGATCGGTCATCCGAGAACCAGTAACATCACCTTGCATCGTGGGCTTGCGATTTCCGTTGTACATATCGGCTTGCCGCTCAACATCAAAAATCAATCCCTGAACCGGCTCACCCGAACCACCCTCGGTTACAACAACATCCGCAAGTCCTGCAGGTTTTGCAATGAGCGTGACCGTATCACCTGGGATGTATTTCGGCTCTGAAACCACGTGATGGACTGGATCCCAAACACTTATGGACACACTTGCCGCAGAATCGATTTCAAAGTTGAATGTTCCATCCTGCGAAGATGCAACGTTCAGGAGTCCTGGTCCTGAGATGCGCTTCCCCATCCAAATGGCCATATTCGCAGCGATCGGCTTGCCTTTAGCATCTGTGACCCGCCCGGAGATCTTCCGCAGCTTTCCACTCGTCAGTCCAGTCTGAAAGTAACAACCTTTATTGTCGGCAGTGGTGCGCAAAAGTGTCGCTCCCGGGAGCGCACCAAGCCTTTGCTGGAAAACAGGCGTCCACTTTGCAATCAGTGGAGTTAGATCCAGTGGAAACAGGCCATCCACCAACAGTGCAAGACTTCCATCTTTGGGATTGAAATCCGGGATGTCCGTAAACACGAGCTGGATATCGACATCGGGTTTCTTACACGTATCACGGTCCAAAAATGTAAATCCATGCCCAGGAAGCTCGATCAATATTCCAGCAAAGGATGCCAGCATATTGTCTGCAAGCTTGATTTCATAGCTGCCATCCATGGACAGTCTCTGTCGTGCTACCAGCTGTAATCTCCCAGTCGCGTCATCCACGAAGACGGTATGCGCGATGCCGAGAACGGGAATATTGCGGCGGATGTACGTTCGGCCCGTCATCTTGGCTGGTGTCGTATGCGGAAGCGCTGCCGTGTCGAGGCGCTCGCGGCGAGGACGTTTGGTTGCATTCCTGTAATCAGACGGCTTGCCACCAAACATCCCGGTACGCATCACAAGAATTGCGCATCCGATCAATGCAATCGCAAACAGCAGTGCCAACCGCACGGATGATGGCTTCATAGGCGTATTCTACTCTCCCGCAAACCCGGTCAACGCTTACCTTTCGCGTTTGACTTACAAATGTAAAAAACCAGTAGAGATGTTGGCAACATCACACCAATACCTGTCACAAATGCGAGGGAGAACGAGTATAAATTTACATGAAATCAGTAGGAAGTCGTCACACATCCATGTCCAACAATAAGAAATTATCCAGCCGGGCCGTCCGGTTTACATCACTTGCCGCAACATCAATTGTTGCCCTTTCCGCAAGCCGAAATGCCGCAGCACAAACCATCTCGCCATATGCAGCAACGCAACAACGCACCATCGCGATGCGTCAAGCAGGGACGACGGTCCCGGTTGACATCGATGCCCACACCGTCCTGATCCGTTTTAAGGACACATCGGATACCGCAACCCGTGATGCTATCTGCCGTAAGGTTGGCCTCGGAGCGATGCGAACCTACTCCATCGTCCCGGGTCTTGCTATGGTCCATGTAGCAGGTAACCCTATGGATGCCATCGCGCAGCTGAAGTCCAATCCTGCCGTGGATTACATCGAGCCAAACTACATATACTATCGACAGAGTATTCCAAATGACCCACTGTTCAGCCAGCTCTGGGGCATGAACCAAGCCGCGAACAACGACATCGATGCGCCTGAAGCGTGGGACATCTATACAGGTGATCCAAACTACCGCGTCGCGATCATCGACACGGGTATTGACTTTAGCCACCCTGATCTCCAAGGCAACATCTGGGTCAACCCGGGTGAAATCGCAAACGATGGCATCGACAACGATGGCAATGGCTACATCGATGATGTCAGCGGCTGGGACTTTACAGGTACGGGTCTGGGAACAAAGTTTGTCAATGGGGATAACAACCCA
>CAIRTT010000528.1 GCA_903881535.1 uncultured Armatimonadota bacterium | reverse complement strand
TACACTTGGCCGCGGCCTCCCAAAGGGCTATGCGCAAAACTGGGGCTCAGGATTTCTCCCGGGCGTTTTCCAAGGTACGGGACTGAGGCATCAGGGCCAGCCAATCGATGACCTTGCGCGAACACAGTCCGACACTGCGCAGCGCGCACAACTGGATCTACTTGGAAAGTGGAACAAGGCGCACTTAAAAACCGCTGGGCAAGACCCGCGGCTTGCCGCGCGGATTGAGTCGTTTGAGCTTGCGTACCGGATGCAAATGGCGGCTCCAGAGGCCCTTGAGATTGCAGCTGAGCCGCAGAGTATTCGCGATATGTACGGTGTTGACCGCAAAGAGTGTGGTCATTTTGCACGTCAGTGCTTAATGGCGCGTCGCCTTGCCGAGAAGGGTGTGCGGTTTATTCAGCTGTATTCGGGTGGTGAGGAAAACGAGAAGAGCTGGGATGGCCATACCGACATCGCGGGAAACCACAGGGGCTTCGCATCTGAAACCGACCGACCGATAGCGGCATTACTGACCGATTTGAAGCAGCGCGGGATGCTTGAGGACACATTAGTGGTCTGCTGCGGCGAGTTCGGGCGCTTGCCACTCGTTCAGCGCGGCGGCACGGGTCGTGATCACAACCCGCATGCGTTTACCTGCTGGATGGCGGGTGGCGGGGTCAAAGCTGGTGTCCACTACGGTGAAACGGATGAGCTTGGGCACAAGGCGGTCAAGGACCGAGTGTCCATTAATGACCTCCACGCGACCATTTTGGCCCTCCTAGGCATTGACCATACGGAGCTGACGTATCACTTCAACGGGCGCAATTTCAGGTTGACGGATGTGGCAGGCAATGTGGTCAAGAGCGTGATCGCGTAGTCTCTTTAAATGCCAATAAGTAGCAATAGAAGACTTTTATTCATTTTTAAGAATATTGAAGATGTTTAGCTGATTACAACGTTACTTCGGCTGGACTAGTGTCACAGAGAATGTGGTCAAAAGCGTCATCGCATAGTCTCAGTACATGGCAATAAGTATCAATAAATCACGTTTATTAATTTTATAGAATATTGAAGATGTTTAGCTGCTTACAACGTCATTTCGGCATCACCGATATGGCATCCCTAAGACGGCGTGATACTTCATCCTGTAGACCTTGTTGGCGTTGATGTTAAACACAAATCATCTGATGCTGAGTAAGGTCATGCACCCTACGCTTTGAACGATGGCAAACGCTCAAGCGACTGCTCAAATGCCATGAGCTGCCCGTTTGTATAGCCTTCATAGTCAAAATCAATTGTAGATTTGATGCCTTGAATAACACCCCAGAGCGCCTCCCTGAGCAACGAAACCGTCTTCAAAACCTGCACTTCAACAAAGGCCTGTTCGTTGGCCGCTCCGAAGTATGCATGGATAAGCACATTCTCAAGCTCAGGAGATAACCCGCGGTTCGCTGTCAGATTTGCAAGGTCAAAGAGCGGATTTCCCATTCCGGCATATTCCCAGTCGACAAACCACAGCCTCGTTCCGTCATCGAGAATATTCGCTGGAAGCAAATCGTTATGACACAGCGTTGGTGTAAAGGGAGAAATGGCAGCTCTAAGGGATGGCAGCAAAGCCAAAAATCTAGTCACTCCAGCTGGTAAAAATGCACCCAAGCTCTGTGCAGTTGCCGCATACGTCCGGATCGTTTGGAATGGGCAGAAGTATAAAAGTTCCCCTTCGATGTGATCCAAGCTTCCATGAAGCTGTCGCATTGTCTGCGCCGTGCGGGTGAGGACATCAACCTGTGTGACATCGATATCAGACAACGTCTTTCCAACAATAAATGGCGAGACAAGGATGCCATCTTCAAAACACAGCACATCGACGGTAACCCCAGCCTTGTGGGCAGCTAGTTGACAAAGCCATTCGTTTGTTCGGTCGATTCCTAGATAGCGTCGTTCCTCACACACGCGTGCAACAAAGCGACCCTGTTCGGACGTCACGATAAAGCTATGATTCGTGATGCCTCCAACTAATGGTGTGCAGGTAATCGGACCCGTCCAGCACTTTAGAGCTGCGATCCGCTGCATCAAAGAATCGTGCATTATCAATGGCCTTTCTGCCCCGACATGAGTTGTCATCAATTACAAACCTCATTTACTCCCAGACCAGACCGGCGAGGAAGTTTGCTGAAATTTGGTGAATCCGGACAGCAACCAAGATGAGTATATTGGAAGATATTCATTGCTTAGTGCCAGTAACATGGAATCTGAGGTAGGGCTACAGATGAGTACCAATCAAACGGTTGTTGTTATTGGCGGAGGCATTTGGGGATTCAGCACTGCATTTCATCTTGCAAAGCTGGGTGTTCAGAACGTTATTGTCATTGAGCAAAATGCGCTCCCAGCCATGGAAACAACGCCTCGGGCTGCTGGTCTCGTCGGACAGATTCGGACATCGGCGGTGATGTGTGGCGCGATTCAATATGCGCTCGACCTCTTCACGAATTTTGAAGAGCAAACTGGAATCAATCCAGGATTACAGCGAACCGGGAGCTTGTTTGTCGCACTCAATGATGAGCGGATGGAAGCCTACAAAGGTCAAATCGAAAAGGCGAAGGCCAACGGTGTGGATGCTTGTTTTGTCAACCACGCAGAGATGCAAAGGCTTTCCCCAGATCTGAATGTCGCACGTGTGGTCGGAGGCTACTACGTCCACGGGGATGGCTATCTAGATCCCAGGCAGTGTGCCCTGGCATTCGCAGCGGCAAGCCGTGACCTAGGTGTGACAGTCAAATATTCAACGCGTGTGACCGGAATATCCATCGAAAATGGCAAAGTTTGCGGCGTGGAAACAACGGATGGGCACATTGGAGCCGATCAAGTCATCGTCACCGCAGGTCCTTGGACCGCGAAGATTGGGCAGATGGCGGGTTATACGCTTCCGATGCAAACGATTCGCCATCAGCGCGTCGTGACTGTCCCGATTGAAGGAATTCCGAATCACCACCCAGTCCTTCGTGTCACCGACATGAGCTGCTACATAAGACCAGAACACGGCGGCTACCTCTACGGGTACTTCGAACCAAATCCGACGCCTATTGAGCTTGATGATCAGCATCCAGACTTCCGCACCGATGACCTCCCGGATGCGATTGACATCATGAATGAGGCGCAACAACGTTTGTGCGACATCTTCCCCGTTCTTGGGAAAGTTGCTGTTGCTGAGCGTATCCAAGGTGTGACGACGTTTGCTCCCGATGGTCAATATGTCATCGGTCCCGTCCCAGGGGTTGATGGTCTGCATCTGGCGGCTGGATGCGCGGCGCTTGGCATCGCAGGTTCTGCTGCGGTAGGTAAGTGGCTGGCGGAAACAGTCGTCACTGGCATCGTGCCTGATGCGCTGCAAATGTTCAACCATCAACGCTTTGGCGCTGCGGCGAGCCAACCAGGTTGGGTCCACGAT
>CAIRTT010000527.1 GCA_903881535.1 uncultured Armatimonadota bacterium | reverse complement strand
GCCGCCGGCGAGCCGGAGGGGCGGATAGAAGGCTTTACAGATGCATCGCAGTTCAACGCGACGGTTGGCAGCCTGATCTCCGATTACGGTACGGCTGATAAGCGTGTAGCGGCGGCTATCGCCACGGGCAAGATCACACCAACAACAACGAATCTATTGAAAGATTTGTTGATGAAACGTCAGCTGGGAGCAGCGGCCAAGCTCATCACCGGTATCGACAAGGGAAAGAACCCTGTGTTTCCGGTGGAGGCATACTTCACATTGGGGCAGCTGTTCCTACAACAACAATCTGGCACAAATGCTCGTCGTTTTCTCGACCGTGGGCTTATGTTGAAGATAAGCGGCCAGCAGCGAGGCGCAGGTTTATTCATTAAGGCGCTTACTTATTATCAGGAAAAGAACTTCAAGGCAGCCATTGCTGGACTTCAGATGGTGATTGATAATCCAGGTTCCGAGCCAGGTATCGTCACAAATGCTCGGTCAGGCATTGCCGATATCCGTTCAAAAATCAAATAGGCATTCCTCCGATTTTGGACAATGACAGTGTTACAATTCCTTGTCATGATCTCCATTAATCCAACTAACGTTTATCCGTTTCTGTCTGGTCTTCTTATCGAGCAGCAAGCCATACGCGTCGATGCTGCACACAAGGTACTGACAAGCGGGACAGGGCCTGGAAATGATTTCATCGGCTGGTTGAATCCAGCAGATGTTGCTCCTGAATCACTCATTAATGAAATCATCGCGACGGCGGAGAACCTGCATACATTAGCTGACAAAATGGTGGTAGTTGGTATCGGAGGTTCCTATCTCGGGACACGCGCGGTTGTGGATGCTCTATCTACGAATCCGACTTCGATTACCTATGCGGGTCAGAACGTATCTGCGGCATATCATGCGAATCTGCTCAGCGAACTGGACAACCAAGACTATGTGGTCAATGTTGTCAGTAAGTCTGGCACGACCACGGAGCCTGCAGTCGCCTTTCGAGTGATTCTCAATCACTTGAATGCAAAGTATCCGACTAGCGTTTCGGAACGCGTTGTTGCTACGACTGACAAGAACAAAGGTGCTTTGCGTCAACTGTCCACCCAAAATGGCTACAAGACATTTCCAATCGAAGATGCGATTGGTGGACGCTATAGCGTACTTTCCCCTGTTGGTCTCCTTCCCATTGCCTTTGCAGGTGTGGATATCCACGCTTTAGTTCGTGGTGCATCTGACATGCATGCCTTGTGCGAAACAGGAGATATCGCAAGCAACCCAGTCCTTTGGTACGTGGCAACCCGTAATCTACTAATGCAAAAGGGCATCAATATCGAAGTACTTGCATCCTTTGAACCACGTCTTCACTATCTTTTGGAATGGTGGAAGCAGCTGTTTGGCGAGAGTGAAGGTAAGAACGGCATCGGTCTCTTCCCTGCAACCGTGGAATATACGACGGACCTGCACAGTATGGGACAGTACATGCAGGATGGTCGTCGTATTGTGATGGAAACCTTCCTGCGTGTCGAATCTGGTGAGCCTACTGTATTGGTACCAGATGGTAATCCCATCGATGAACTTGCCTATCTTGTTGGACGTGGCTTAACAGAGGTCAATGATGCCGCATGGAAAGCCACCGCAGCTGCACATGCAAATGGTGGTGTTCCAAATTTAACCCTGAATATTCCTAAGCTGGATGCCTATCATCTAGGTGGATTAATTTACTTTTTTGAACGTGCATGTGGTATCTCAGGCTACCTGATGGGTGTGAACCCATTCGACCAGCCTGGAGTGGAAGATTATAAACGAGGGATGTTCAGCTTGTTAGGCAAGCCGGGAGCATCCCAAAGTGATGATAGTCGACCGGAGGCCACGCACATTCAGTTTGGATAACCTGTGAACCTGTCGCTTCAAATTCTGTCGGGAATTGCATACTTTTTCGCTGCTGCAGTGGCCGCATACCTCTACCATCGTGAGGAAGAGTTTTCAAAACGCAGTCAGCTCGGAAAGGTTTATCTCACAATCACTCTGGTGCTTTGTGTGTTGGCATTTATGCACCTGATGAACCTTGGTGGCGATGTAGCAGATAATGTCCGAATGG
>CAIRTT010000526.1 GCA_903881535.1 uncultured Armatimonadota bacterium | reverse complement strand
GTGAAGCAAATTACAGCCTCCGATGATGCCCTGTTACGCTCCTTCTGCCGCGAATTCCCGTCCGATGCCCGGGCGAAGCTACTCCCGGAAGATGAGCTGGAAGCCGCACTGATGACAGATAACCCCGACCGTGTCCGTGAGCTGATCCGGGTTACCTATGCGGATGAATCACATCAAAATCGGATGCAACGCCTCCAGGAATCCATCGCCACACGATCCCGTCAGCACGTTCTTGAACTGAGGGACATCTACGATGGATGTTGCCAGCTGTGCGCGTGGTCACCTCGTGAGACATACGGCAGCGATATCTGCGAGGCGCATCATATCCACTGGATCTCGCGTGGCGGCACGGATGCCCTGTCCAACCTTGTGCTTGTGTGTCCGAATCACCATCGGGCGATCCATCGCTTCGATGCCCCTTTCGACTGGGCGGACAATGCCTTTCAGCTTGGAGGAACCCGGGAGGCCTTGATGCTGCAAAAGCATCCCCTGATGCCAGTCGAGCGCTAAGTTTCGTATCCCGTGCCCCCCCTCCCCAGCACGCTTACTGGTTTCCAAGCGCTACGCATCCAGACCGGATGTCACACTGATATAGTCGGCACGGAGGCGTCCGGGTTTGCTGGCCGCTCTCCAGAAGAGGTTTGTATGAAAATTCTCTTGGCACTCGCCGCGGTCGCCGCGGTCATCGCCCCGACATTCGCCCAAGGCACCGGCAGCAGCTACAGCTCATCGTTTGTCAGCGGCTACACAAAGAAGGATGGTTCCTATACCCAGGGACATTTCCGCTCCACAAAGGACAGCGCGTTTAGCAACAACTGGACGACAAAGGGCAACATCAACCCGTTCACCGGCTCCGCCGGCACACGCATCAGCCCACCAAGCCTCTATGGCTCATCCCGCTCCAGCAGCTTTGGCGGCGGCAGCCTGTACGGTTCATCCCGTAGCCGCGGCTCCCGCTACTAAGCGGTAACGCACGCCCACTTGGATGTTCACAACGTCGTGGATGTCCGGGGGGCTTGTTGTCCTTTAAGATGCTTCCTCTGGAGCATTCTCACTTGTCACACGCTGATAAATACTGTTCTCACGGGTCATCAGCTTCTCGGTGATGAGGAGGCGGCGGAGCGTCGCGACATCTGGGTGGAGAGGTTTTAGCAACGCATTGACATCGAGCTCATGGTAACCGCGGCCGGGTTTGAAGCGCTGGACAATGTAATCGAGGACCACACGCTGCTTCTTGAGCTTTGCCGGGATGGTGACGAGCTGGCCATTGTTGATGAACGCGGCGAGAACCTTTTCGGCATAACCGGCATCGTAGATGAGCTCTTCCTCCCGAGCGGTTGCGTGGCGATCCATTAGCGGAATTTATCATTTGTCGCACGGTGGGTAGTCAGACATCTGTGAGCGCCGCAACCTTGGTCTTGCAACGATTCTCTCGAATACGATAATGTGAACATAGGCGGAAATTAATCCCATTTTTGGAGATGTTTATGTCCGCCACCTGTTACGTAATCACATCGCAACCTAGCGTTGTCTG
Source organism: uncultured Armatimonadota bacterium (assembly GCA_903881535.1). Taxonomy (GTDB): domain Bacteria; phylum Armatimonadota; class Armatimonadia; order Armatimonadales; family Armatimonadaceae; genus CAIRTT01. Next base: position 9,880 of record CAIRTT010000526.1, on the reverse strand, counting down.
TGAACCATCCCGTTCTATTCCTCGTTGTCGCTATCTGTTAGACACATGCATCGTCGTCGACTATGTTGAACAGAATGTAGACATCCCCAGAGATCTGTTGGATGAATGTGCCATTTCAGTCATCACTATTATTGAGTTGTTGCTGCCTCGTAAGCGTAGTGCGATTACCGTCTATAGAATAGGGGAATTTCTAACTTCAAGACCCAACCTCCCTTGTGACTGGAGCTGCGTCAAAGTAGCCGTAATGCTTAGAATCAAAATGAAATTGACAGTACCGGATGCGATTATTGCTGCGACATCCGTATGTCAGGGTCTCACTCTGGTAACCGCCGACAAAAGACTGCTTAGTCATCCAGCTGTCAAAAGCGCTCGATTGGAGGACATTACTGAATGAAGTCACCAACTAAACGTCCCAGAATTGCCGAACAGAAGCGCATTCTCTATGACGCCTGCCTCAAGATTGCTGAAATTAAGTATTATCAGACGGCGGGATTAATGGGCGATGTTGACATCGAGACACTGGATCTTCATCCATTCGTCCTGGAAATAGTCGGGACCGAACCCCTAAAGGCAAATCCGCTCTATCCAATACGTTGTTGCGTGCCCGATTGTGAGCGTGGCAAACAAAAGTGATGGAATAGCTTCCCGTAGGACAAGTCGTATGTTCTACGCCGCGGGAGGGCGTCGCAGCCCTCCCCTACACGGATAGCGTGACGGTACCCATCAGGATAAAAAGTCGTTCCCAGTGCGTGATTGCGGAGCGAGTCGCCCCACGATAATTTGGAATCAGGCGGAACATCAACTCGTTTGGAGATTTTCATGACCGCTAATCCTTATTTACTCACAATACAGGCACGCAGCTGGCGCAGTTTTGCGTTTAGCGCTTCCTCTACATTCGACAGTAAACACAGTCAACTCGTTGCTGCAGCCCGTCAATCACCGGCGAAACTATGGCAGTGAAACGCATCCCGATTGCCGAACGGAAGCGCCTAATGATGGACGCCTGCCTCAAGATTGCTGAGGTCAAGTTAAGGCAAACTGCAGGACTATTGGGCGATGTTGACATCGAGACACTGGATCTTCATCCCTTCGTCCTGGAGATACTTGGAACCGGCCCCATCAAAGCGAATCCGTTCTATCCACAGCGTTGTACCGTGCCCGATTGTGAGCGTGGCAAACAAGAGTGATGGATGCCCACCTATGAGACAGGCATCCTTGAAGCCTCTGTAGGGGCAGGCTTCCACGCCTGCCCGCGGCTTCCAATTACGAAACGGAATGAGGGCAGGCACAGAGGCCTGCCCCTACGAGTCGTTTGTTCGATTCATGATGGCGACTAAACGAATCCGTCAGGCGCGACGGACACGGAGGTCGTCCCCTGCGCGGAGAGGCAGCGTTCCCACTGCGTGGTTGCACGAATTACAAAGTACCGATATTCTCGATTTAGGCGGAACATTCTATCTTTGGAGGCTAAATGCCGATGTTTCTGTCGCCCCGTTTTCGTTCAATAGCTTTGCTATACCGGCTTGAAAATCCAGCCGATGTAAGAATCGATCCTGTTCACATAATTCTGATAGGACGCCCACAGTGAGCGCATCAGCATCTACCCAAGGGAGTGACACTTTCGACTATCGAGCGACGTTTCAACGAAAGTCCCCAAGATTAAAATGGCCAGGATCGGCAGTTCAGGCTGTGCTCAATGCGCCAAGTATCGCATTGCTATCTGAGCACCTGAATACGGATGTTACCGATGCTTTAGACGACTGGGAGCAGGTTCAGGATGCAATCGATGCTGAACGTATCCGTGCTGGAGCAAGGGTTCTATTTCCTCATCGACATATCAGATGATTGTCTTTCTAGATACCGGGATCCTAGGCTTTGTCACGAATCCTGTTCCGAAGAGCATGCTGACATACGCGATCAAGCGCTGGTGTATCGCCTTGGAAACGTTCGGACATCAGATAATCGTACCGGAAATTTGCGACTATGAGCTGCGTCGTGAGTTGTTGCGATTAGGCAAGGGTGATGCGGTTGAAGCACTGGATCAATTTAACTTCCGTGTTCCAAATCGCTTCCTGCCCATTGAGCAAAGTGCAATGCAAATTGCAGCTCAAGAATGGGCCAGATTGCGGATGATCGGCAAACCCACTGCCAGCTCAGCATCACTGGATGGCGACGTAATTTTGGCCGGTCAAGTTCTGGATCAGCAGTTATCCCTCAGGGAGTACGTGGTTGCCACTACGAATGTCCAGCATTTGGATCAGCTCGTTAATGCGAAGCTTTGGACGGACTTGGAAAATGTGTTGTAGTCACTCAGTGTGATTAATGGAACGTATATAGATGACGGACCAAATTCCAGACACGTAACCGCATCACGGGACGCAAGGGAGGACACAGCGGCCCTCCCGTACACAGAATGGTGGCGTTCCCACTGCGTGGTTGCAAAATCGAAAGTGCAACAGTAGAGTGAATTCAGGCGGAAAAAATCCACAATGGAGGGTCACTTCGTGACACTGCAGTATTGTTTACCGCCATCTACCGCCGACAAAGTCGGCACATCGATCCCTGAGTACCATCTCCGTAGTCGGGGTTATTTGCTCGATTCCAACATTGTCATTGACTTAATGGCAAGCGAAACTGAACTCCCATTGACTTCATTAGTCGTGTGGATTAGCGTCATCTCGATCGTCGAGCTAAGCAGATCCAGAGTGCTGACATCGTTTGAAATCGATACGTATCTTAAATCTTACTTACACGCTGATATTTCAATAGTCGATTTGGAGATGGCGCATCAGGCTCGATTTATTCGGAGTTATACGGCTTTGAAAGTCCCAGATGCGCTCATTGCGGCGACAGCGGAACTCAAGAATCTCACCTTAGTAACTGAAGATAGACAACTTTCTCGTGTGGCCGGAAGTAACGTCATCAACCGTGAGACATTTATGAAAAGAATGGAGAATGAGGATGAGCGATAATCATAACCACCCCAATAATGGGACAGCCCAGAGTAACTCGTCAGAAACTCAACAAAGGACATTGAGCGCAAAGGAAGCTTTGTTAGTGCGCCTAAGAGAACTGAAACCAGAAGACTTCGAGGCGTGGAAAGAAGAAATCCGGCAGAGTCGGTTACATGACTGGGAGGACGATGACGACGACGAGGAAGTGGATCCTTTAGCGGAAAAGGATAACGAACAGGAAGACGACGGAACCATCGAAGATTGAGGAAAAGCAACCTGTGGCTGCGGGAGGGCGTGGCAGCCCTCCCCTACGCGGAAGTTTCCAATTCGTATTGCGAACCAAGAAGTCAACACGGGCGGACACCGCGGTCCGTCCCAACGCGGAACTCATCACGGTTACCAAAGTCGTATCTGTCAAACCAGCCGTCCAACGCGATGCGGGGTGGGATGTTGAACGCGAGGGCCGGGAGACGAAAGTGGAGCCACCAACAAAAGCAGTGCCACTGTGTACCGGCGACTTCGGCACGAGCGTGAGGCACCCACCACGCGAGCAAATTTATTGACCGATCAGGTATTCCGTAACCGCGGGAGGGCGTGGCAGCCCTCCCCTACGCAGAAATTGTGGCATCCGCCACGTAGGAAACGTTCATCACAACAACGCCAACATGTGCGGGCGGACACGGCGGTCCGTCCCAACGCGGAAAAGTTGATCATCATCCAACATCCAAACCAAACACTTACTGCTTCTTCTTACGCTTCTCGCTCTCCCGCATCCAAAGCACATCTAATCCAGCCCTATCGATAGGGTATTTCGCCTCATGTGCAAGCGCTGCCGCATGGCGTTTTGTCACATCGGCCCGGGCAGCCTTCGATACTCCGGCGACATAAATGGCATCTTCAGAGCGGACATCATCAATCACGATGCCATCCCCTTTGGCCTGCCACTTTACGTTGTGGACACCATCGGCATCCACGCGGAAGACATCCAATGGCTTCCGCAGCCTCCCCGGAAGCGGGAAGGCAAATCGCACCGCACGCGGCTTGCCAAAGACGAATTCCTGTCCATTATCCGAAATCTTGTAGGCGACATCTGCGGCGACACAGAGGGCTGCATCAGCGCTGGACACGACCGACAGCTCCCAGTCCGGCCCCGCGCCAAGCAGACTCTGTTTCAGAAATGCCGTATGGTCGCCATCCAGAAGAATCGGCTCCAGCATCCGGATCTCGCGACCGACCCGGCGCATCGCATCCCAGGTATCCGGGAACATCATCAGTGAATTGAGACTCAAATTGAACCAATAGAGGCTGGTTATCCGCGCACCTAGTGCATGAATCGCCTGTGAGCGCAGCTCGGATGGCGTCGGGCTTCGCCGTTTACGACCATCAAATGGATCATCCCAACCCTCATGCGGCCCCTGCGACCAATACGCACATGGCATCGGTTGATTCAGCTCGCGCAGCGAGCGACACATCACGCCAATCGTCTCCAGCGGAGCCCCCCAACGAATCTTTTTGCCACCCCAGCGGTCATACTTCGTCCACTGATCCGCCGCCGGCGCAACAACACGGTACGCATCATAGTGTGGGAAATCACTGAGCCCCGCATACCAGCGCCAGATGCGCTCTTCGCTGTGCGTCACCGATGTAGGTAGCGGAGAGTTCCGATACGGCAGCAGCTTGTCATAGATTTCCTGCGGCGGGACAGGCTTCCCCCCGCCGTACTGCGGCTCGCCCAAAAACTCCACCGCATGGACGTCGATCAGCTTCTCAGGCTTACTGTAAACATCGATGGGCTCGAGCTTGTTGAACCGCCGCAGCTTGTACTTGTTGAACAGCTCCGGGTTATCGCTGTAGCCAGACAGCTCCTGATAATGCGCGGTATCGATATGGAGCGACTTCAAAAGCGAGAGAAATGCAGGGTCTTTGTGCGTATCCGAGCCCTCGTTGTTTATCCATCCAGCACTGATCGCAAAGTGCTCGGCCTTGATGCGGGTATACCCCCAAAGATTTCCCGATGTCGTTCGAACCTCTACAGCGGCATAGGAAAGAGGCAGGTTTGGGATGTGTTTCTGGATGGTTCCAGTGTCCGCCGCGCCGATTACGATGTTGACCGGAATCCAGGCTCCCGCGTAAAGCTGCTGCCACGGGGCTTCGTGAGCCGGACTCCAGATGCGGATACCCGTCACTTTGAGAGCCGCTTTGTTGTCGTTACGGACATGCACAACGATGCGATCCGGGTGGATGGCGCCATCCGGGCCGCGATAGGTCACAGTGGTAATCGCTGCCTGTGGCTGGTCAATCCGGATGGTGACTTTTTCGATGCCATCTCCATCCACCGTAAATGTATTTCCGGGTCCCCATGCGGCTGATTTGCCATTGAAGGACCAGACGGACAGCGTCTCAGCCGTGCCTTCGATCGCGGTTGCGGTGTCATGCCAAGCCCAGTCGCCACTCTTGAGCAGCTCCGCCGGGGACTTTCCATTGAACATCCCGGGGATGCCACCGCCTTTGACAAAGAGCCGAACGAGGGCGGCGGGCCCGGCGCCTCGCTGCTGGGCGTAGCGCATTTCGGGCGCGGTGGTGTGTGGAACGATGGAAACACCGATGATTTTGGATGATTTACTCGATGCCATGGTTGCCTCCGCAGGACTATGTTTACTTGTGTTGATTTCACCTGCAGGAGGCCGGTCTCCTGCCACAGATGATTAAGCGGTACGAAGTGGGTGGTAAGTGTGTTTCCGTTAGTGAGCGGTGTAAGTTGTCTGAAATTGATCGATGAACCCGCTAGAATGCGCCATGGTAGTGAAACTGCAGACACAAAGTAGTGCTCTTCCCGTCAAAGTCCATGGCCGCTGGGGCATCGGGTGGACGCCCGCCGCGGGGCTTTCTCTCACCCTGGATGGCATCTCTATCGCCGTAAAGTCATCGCTTTATGTCGTCAAAGCCGGCTGGACGGGGCAGCTGTTCGGGATGCCAAGCGCCAAATGGAACACCACCGGCTGGGTCGCGATTCCCGGAGGCTTTGCAGCAGAGGTCGGCGCCACAAACCCGGATGTCAGTGTCACCTACCGCTTCAGTATCACGGACCCGGATGGTATCCAGGTCGATATGACCGCAAATCTCCTCCGCGACATCCCCGCCGAGATCGAGTATGCCTGCGCTTATATCGCGAGCCCAGCGCTGATCGGCAGCTCCGGCTACGCGGATGGTGCCCCATTTCGCATCCCATCCCGACTCCCAAAACCCGGGCTTAGTCAACAGGAAAACCGACTGTGCCCGGATGGCTATCGCAGCTGGGAAGTCGCCACCCAGCTTGGAAACATCCAGTGTGAAGTCATTTCGATTGCGAAAAATGTCCTCTTCGATGCCCGCTCGGACACGCAAGGCTGGGCAAAGGCCTTCCCCGTGTTCTGGATGGGCATCGGGTCACCCCCAGCGCCACTCCTCCATGAAAAACCACTCAGCCACAGCCTCCGCCTAAGCGTCGGGCCGCGTCCAGAGAGCGCTCCGGGTCGCCCATTGACACTACGCCCAGCGAAAAACCGCGCACGCATCTTTACGCCTCCGCCACCGGTCGTCATCCCGACACCCAAATTCCAGCGCATCGACACTGCTAGTCAAAAGCGAATTCCGTGCAAGGCCATTGCGCTCATCGGCAGCCTCCCGCCGGAGCTAAAACCCCGCTTTGAGACGCTCTGCCGCCAATCGGGCATCTCCATTTCTGCAACATCAACCACGCGGCTTGTGGTTAGCATCGCAAAACGCGTAGCGGATGCAAACTCAGAAGGCTATGAAATCCAAGCCGTCGGTAAAGAAATCCGCCTGACCGGCGTAGATATCGCCGGGCTCTGCTGGGGCTTCGAAACGCTCTTCCAGCTTGTGACAAAAGCTGCATCCGGTGATGTCTACATCCCAAAAACGGACATCAAAGACTGGCCAACCCTCTCCTTCCGCGGCGTCCATTTGTTCTTTGGGAAGACCGCTCCCGAGTTTCACGGAAAGCTCATCTCACGTATCTATGCGCCGTTCAAGCTAAACCAAATGGTCATCCAGTGCGAGCAGGCCAAGTGGCCGAGCGCACCTGACATCGCGCCCGCGTGGGCCGGGATGGCATCGCAGCTCACAGAGGAAGCCCGTTTCGCGGCGCAGCATGGCATCTCGCTGACGCCTCTCGTGCAGGGCTATGGCCATATGGAATGGCTGTTCGGTACCGCGGCTCGACGTCAGTTCGCCGAAGATCCCGAGACGCCGTATGCCCTGAACTTCTCGAACAAACAGGGAGTCGACTTGGTGCGCGGGATTATGCTCGATGCCGCAAAAGCAGTACCTGGGTCCGCATTCCACATCGGCCTTGATGAAGTCACGATGCGTGGGCGGTTTCCATTCATCACCCAAGGCAAGGATTTTGTCGCATTATTCACAGATGCTGTTATCTATTGGCAGACATCACTGCGTAGTGTCGGGCGTGAGACCTGGCTCTGGGGCGATATGCTGCTGCATCCAAGCGAGTGCGCGCCGAGCTTTGGAACCGCTCCGAGTGCATCGGATGCCAAGCGACTCCGAGCTGCGCTTCCAAAGGATGTCACGGTCTTTGATTGGCAATATTCGGCACTGAGCAAGTACCCAAGTCTCGATCTTCTGAAGTCCAGCGGGTTTACAAGGCGGGTGGCGTGTACCTGGTGGGACCCGGCGAATATCAAATCTCTCGCGACCGCAGCAACGGTAAACGGTGCCCTCGGTGCACTTTGTACGACGTGGTGTGGATATGAGTCAAAGGAGAGTGTGCTCGCCGGCGAGGAGCGGCGGCAGTTTATCGCGATGGTACATGCGGCCGAGCATTTTTGGAATGGCGGGGCGACGCAGCCGGCGTGGGATGCGGGAGACATCTTCAATGCCCGCTACGATGGCGGCTCTGGAGGCGCATCCACGGAAACGGATGCCTCTCTGGCCCCGCTTCCAAAGCCAGCTGGCCGGGTGGATGGCCGGGTAACGCCGACAACCAAACAGCCTCTGGCAACGACTGGCTGGCAGTTTCCCCCTGTAGCTCCAGCTGTGATTGGCGGCATCCTCCAGCGCGGTTCGAAGGCACCAGTAATTCGCATGGAATTACCGCTTGGGAGCCGAAAAGTCTGGCTGGTGATGGGGGCAAGTCACGCCGCGCCACAAGGTTCCTTGGTCGGAGAGATCAGTGTCGTGACAGGAAAGTCACGGATGATCGAGCCACTCCTATACGGCCGTGACATCGCGGCGATTGATGATGCCCTGGCATGTACTGCGGGCCCTGTGGTCCAGCAGCTGACATCGGTGGATGGCGGAAACCTCCTCCTGCGCGGACGTGTCGTGAACATCCCGGCCGGAGCACAGTTTATTGAGCTTCGCGGCGGAACATCCGGGAGTGCATTGCTGCTGTATGCGCTGGCGGTGGAGTGATTGCGGTTCATCCGAGAGCGCGGGAGGGCACAGCGGCCCTCCCCTACACGGAAATTACCCACGTTGTTAGGCCGCCAAAATCCAAATTCTGTGTAGGGGCGGGCTGCCACGCCCGCTCGCGGTAACCAAGTACGAAACGGTATCCGAAAAGCCTCTGTAGGGGCAGGCTTCCACGCCTGCCCGTGGTAACGATGGCCGAAAACGGCATATACGAAGCCGAAAGTAAGCAAGCCCAGCGAGCGGAGCGGGGTGTCTGCTGGAGGCCGGAAGTGGATACGACGTGCAGCCAAATGCGATGCAATCCAAATCAACAAAAACCATGTCAGCACGGGAGGGCACAGCGGCCCGCCCCTACGTGGAATTCGTCACCGTAACTGACGTCAATTCGAACATTCCAGCCTCCACTTGAACACTGAAAATGCCGAAGACAGTGTCAGAACACTTTTATGCGACATCCATTGCGAGAAATATTGTTCTACGAAAAGAGGTCCGAGTGTGATCAAGAAGCTTGGGGATATCGCTAAGTGGCTGCGTTCCGTCAATAATGGCTATCGCTTTACTTTGGAGCCAATCGATGGCCCATCGAAACAGCCGATTTCGGGTCCATTTTCAGCGGCACTTTCGAAGTACGGCACCGGACCAGGCGTCCATAAATGGCTGCATTACTGGGTATTTTATGATCAGCGCTTTGCTGCTTTGGAGCGTCCACTCCGCATTTTGGAGATTGGTGTTCAGAGTGGAGGATCATTACACCTCTGGAGTAGAATTGTTCATCCGGATAGTCAGATTGTCGGGATTGACATAAACGAACCGTGTCGCCGGTACGCGGGTGGGAACATCACGGTCGAGATTGGTAGCCAAGCGGATTCAGATTTCCTCAAGGATATCGGTGCGAAGTACGGTCCGTTTGACATCATCGTGGATGATGGCAGCCACATTGCCGAGCACCAAGAGATTTCCCTTTGCGCTCTGACGCCATTTATGGCACCGGGTGGGGTCTATTTTATTGAAGACATCCATGGACGAGGCAATACATTTGCGGGATTTGTGTATGGTTTGGCGATGCAGCTGAACGAAATGTCTCTCGACACGGATGTGTTCGACTGTCATGTGAACAGTGTTCAGCGGCATGTCTCAACAGTGGAGTTTGGTGCATTTTTTGCGGCGATTTGGTTCCGTAACCATCCGATGGAAAAGCTGCAGTCATCGAAGTGGGGCGATGACTGGATTCCTTATACGTAGGCACGGATGAACCTTACGATACGTCTACGGAAGGCCTCGCCTACGAGGATCTTTTTATTCAAGAGCCAAATCTTCAGTAACCAGCCTACCAACTCGATGGTTGGTGGGATGTTGAGCGCGAGGCACCCACCACGCGAGCGCATTGAAAAAGCATCAATCAATCGAATTTCGATATGCACTACCACGGGCGGACACGGCGGTCCGCCCCTACGCTGAGGGCTTGTCAACAATGCCAATTCACCGGTTGTCCGATG
>CAIRTT010000525.1 GCA_903881535.1 uncultured Armatimonadota bacterium | reverse complement strand
GAAGCGTGCTTTCGGTGTTTTTGCTGACCTATCTAGCCGCAAATGTATTCAAACAGAGAGGTCTCTTCTTGGATGCCATGGACCCATGGGCCTATCAACATACGCTGCCTATTCCAGTAGCGATCACAGTCTTTGCGATGGTAACCGTTTGGGTTCGCTTGAAGCGACTGGATGCTGTGTCTGTAATAGAGAGACGATAGGTGGATTCTAATGCTGTCATGCAATGATATTTGCCTCGATTACGTTGAAGCGACCCGCATCACGCATGCGCTAAGAGGCGTTAGTCTGGATTTTTCGCCTAACAAACTCCACGGAATCATGGGGCCAAGCGGTTCGGGGAAGTCATCCCTGCTGTACATCCTGTGCGGCCTCAAGTCACCGACTACTGGAAATGTTGAGCTAGATGGCACATCGATCACCAATATGTCAGATTCTGCATGTGCGCGTCTGCGGAGCCAAAAGTTTGGTTTTGTGTTTCAGCAACCCTTTCTGCTGAACTATTTGACAGCCCTTGAGAACATCCTTGTTGGAATTAATCCTGATGAGCTGTCTGCATCCGTTCAGAAGGCTGAATCCCTGCTCTCATATCTAGGTCTTGACGGGATGGGGGACAAGTATCCATCGATGCTGTCTGGCGGTGAGAGACAGCGTGTCGCTGTGGCGCGAGCCTTGATTGGCAATCCTGACATTGTGTTTGCGGATGAGCCAACGGCGGCATTGGACAAGGATAATGGCTATAAGGTGATGAGCGCGCTGGCCGACTGGGCGGTGGATCACACCGTTATTGTGGTGACCCATGATGCAGACATGCTTAAGGGGGCGGATGTTATTCATCATTTGATAGGTGGATACCTGGTGGACGACCAACCATCCAATGTCCGATAACACACCTACTCAGTTTAACGTTTCTCCTGAGTTAATTCTGGATGTGTTGCATACCCCCAGCATTCTGCGGCTATCCTTGCGAGCTCCAGGCTATATGAATGTCAATGGGTGCAGTCTCGTGGCGTTCACCCTGTTTTGTAACTTTGTTCTAGCGATGCTTGCGATTGTTTCGCGGAAGACGGTGTCACGCGATGCCAGTGACTTTTTCAGCCCATCTGGTAACCATTTCGGCTTTCTATGGCTTGTGTCGACAATCGTCACGTTCATCGGACTTCCAATCTTTCTCGTTTACGTCCTGCGGCCTGTTCGGCAGGTCACATTTGACAAAACGAGAAATGAATTTTTGTCAGGAAATAAACGACTGTCAGCATTGACGAAGCTGGACTACATCCGATTGACAGACAGTCAGGACACGGACCGCAAGAGTCTGACATCCGTGTCAATCGATTACGCGGATGGAAATATCTTCGAGCTTGTTGAGGTGTACGACGAGCAGATGGCGAGGGATATTGCGAATCTGATTAGTCGTCATGTCGGGAAGAGCATTCTCTGGGCAGAGCGTGGAAACTTTCCGGATCAAATGGCCGAGATGAACCCAGGTTCAGAATCATAGGTGATGTGCGCGCTAACATATTCAAAATGCAACATAACAGGCATTATCGGACGTTCCGTAAGATCCGTTTTTTGGTCTTCCATCATTAGCCTATGCAAAAAAAAAGGCCGGGGGAAACCCGACCTACAAGTATTTTAGGGAAAACTCAAACGACCCCGAATATCAGACAAGTCATCCATTTTCAGGCATCAATCGGTTTGAAAGCGTATCCATCTGCTCATGGCAACGTTTAACCAGTGCATCGACAGAGTCAGACCCTGAGGCCATCGTCTTCTTACTGCCCCTAAGGACATAGGCTACTGTCGCTGCTGCGGCAACCGCACCAACAACACTTAACATCACGACTGCACTTCGAATTGATCCAGACATTTCAGAACTCCCGCCAAAACGTAGTCAATATCCAAGGATGCAACATCTATACCATTTGACACACCAACGTAGAAACACTTTTACCTTTACAGTGGATTCGATGATGTATTTCAGTCACCCCATCACCGAAATCCACCCAAACTGCATCAACATTGATGCATCACCAACGAATCTCTTAGCTCTCTTGCATAGGAGGCATAGAGTGCCAGACCATCCTGATGATGCTGCTGAAGTCGATACTCCATCACTTCATTAAAGTAGTGTAATGCACGCACTTCTGTTGTTCCATGCTTCGCAGATCGTGCTGCTGCCAGGTAGGAAAAGTTACTCATTCCCCAGTCACATGCCTGATAGAGCAAGTCCCGAAGTTTGGGGTCAATAACATTTCTAGATGTCCAAACCGCATAGACAAATGGCTGCCCCGTCCAGTCAAACCATTCCTGACCAAGGTCATATACATACGGATAGGCATCGATTTGTGCGTAACCATTGTCTCCGATTAGCACCGCAGCATCCGATGTTTTGGTCATAGATGCGAGATCTGGTTGGTGATGCGCATAGCTGCAGGTCATCCCGTACCGCTTTAGCATAAGGATTTGCAGCAACACATTCGATGTATTACTGCTGTTATCAAGAGCCACAGATTCTACAGACGTTATCGGACATTTAGAAAACAGCCGAACACTTTCCACAGACCCCGTCGCCGCAACGCCGATTTCATCAATTGTGTGCATCCCTGGCTGCAGAATCGCCTGAAGGGTTGAGACCAGACCGACCGCTACATCCCCTTGAGAAATCAGGTTCGCAAGGTCCGATGGAACCGCATCGACAACCGACACTCCCCTGTCCTGCCCGTTAAAATGAAACCAGTCCACCAGCGGACATGCATTCAGGTACGGAACGGTCCCAACCACATACGTTCGGTCAGACATAGAGAGAAATCCAGATTCCAAGCATCAACAGAAATGAGATGGCCACGTTGCAATTAAAAAACGCCAAATTGACTTTACGGATATCCGATGGATCCATCACGACATGTTCGTAGGCAAGTAGCCCCCCCACTCCGCTAACAGCCACCCAATATGGCCATCCCAAGTGCGTTGTCAGTGGAAGGCAACATAACGCTATAAACATCGCGACATGAGATATCCGCGCAATAACTAAGGCCCCTCGCTCGCCGAAACGAACAGGCACAGAATGCAACCCAGCCTCGCGATCGAAGTCGAGATCCTGAAGCGCATACAATGTGTCAAAGCCAATTAGCCAGCAGATGACTGCTGCTGCAAGAACCATCGGAGCTAAAGCAAGCTGCCCCGTAACGGCAATCCAAGCCCCCACTGGCGCAATGGCTAGCGCAACACCAAGCCACGCGTGCGCTGATGCAGAAACACGCTTTGCATGCGAGTATCCAAAGACGATAACAAGTGCAACCGGCGAAAGTATTGCTGCAAGAGGGTTGAGAAAATATGCCCCTAGCATAAACAAAATGGCCATGACTGCCGTAAAGATCGATGCAAACAGAACTGTGATTTTCCCAGCCGGTATTTCTCGCGCGGCCGTTCTGGGATTACGTGCATCAATATCACGGTCAACAATTCGGTTATAAGCCATAGCGGCACTGCGCGCACTGACCATACATAACAGAATCAAGCCAGCTTGACGGAGGGTAGGAAGGCCATTCGCTCCGAGGAGAGCACCCGCAGCCGCAAATGGAAGCGCAAAAAGCGTGTGCTCAAACCGAATCAGATTCATCAGGTCGTGGACTTTGCCCCCGACTGAAGCGGCAGCTGACATCTACTTCATCCATTCCTTTGATGCTGTCTGGAGGCCAAGCTGCGCAAGTGCCCGATCAACGACGGTATCGATGGCATCCATGAGCGTCGCTGGCTTGTGGTAGAAACTCGGACACGCCGGTAAGACAATGGCTCCAGCTTCTGTCACGGCTGTCATATTCCGTAAGTGAATCAATGACAGAGGCGTTTCCCGGGCGAGCAAAACCAGTTTTCGACGCTCCTTAAGACAGACATCCGCCGCGCGGCACATCAGGTCATCGGATGTTCCCGCTGCAATCCGTCCAAGCGTCCCCATTGAACACGGTGCAATCAGCATCCCGCAGTGCCTGTAACTGCCGGATGCAGGTGGCTCAAAATAGGACTTTGGATTACAGACACGTACATCTGCCTTGAAGCTGCCTAGTTGTTCCAGAAAGGCCTCAATCGTAGGAGCATGGTCATCCAGTTCTGTCCGGATGATGTCCTGAACATTTGCACTCGCTATGACCTGTATTTCATCCGCCAGGTGAACCAGCTTTTCGAGGGAGCGCAAGCCGTAAAGTACGCCGCTCGCACCCGTGATACCAAGAATCACCCGCGTTGGACTCCCCATCATGACTTTTCAAGCCCTGACATTAGTCCAAGCTTGATTAGCAGAGCATCCGCCTTAGCTTGAACATCAGGAGTCATCTCGATAACCGGTGGCCATTCCCGATTGAATCCCTCTTCCGGGAGTTTCCGGGTCGCATCGATACCCATTTTACTGCCGTAGCCCATTACACGTGCCGCATGGTCAAGGACATCGATCGGCCCCATCACAAACTCGGTATCGCGCTGCGGATCGATGTTGTTTGATACAGCCCAGAGGACTTCACCAAGGTTTTGTACATCAACGGACTCATCAACAACAATGATGATCTTCGAGAACATCATTTGGCCCAGTCCCCAGAGTGCATGCATCACCTTCCGGGCGTGGCCTGGGAATCGCTTGCGAATCTTTACGATGGCGACATGGTGAAAAGTGCCTTCTACTGGAAGGTTGTAGTCGATGATTTCCGGTACAAACAGCCTGACAAGCGGAAGGAACAAGCGTTCCGTTGCCTTACCCAGCCAGCCATCCTCCATCGGAGGACGCCCAACAATCGTCGCAGGATAGATCGCATCCGAGCGCATCGTTATCGCCGTGATATGAAAAACAGGGTAAGGCTCTTCGAGCGTATAAAACCCTGTGTGGTCTCCAAAGGGTCCTTCAATCCGTCGCTCGCCAGGAGCGACAAAGCCTTCCAAGACAAAATCACAATCTGCGGGAACTTCAATGTCGACTGTTTTGCAGCGGACCATGTCGACTGGCTTTTTTCGGAGGAAGCCCGCGAATGCCATTTCATCGATGCCATCCGGGAGCGGTGCGGTCGCAGCATACGCATAGCAGGGGTCGCCACCCAAGGCTACCGCGATAGGAATTGGTTTGTTTTGCGCTTCATATTCCGCATGGTGACGACTTCCAACTTTGTGTCGTTGCCAATGCATACCCGCCGTTTTGTCATCGTAGACCTGAACGCGGTACATCCCAACATTACGATTTCCAGTAACAGGATCTTTCGTGAAAACCATTGGGAGTGTGATGAAGCGTCCTCCATCCAGCGGCCAACACTTTAGCACAGGAAGCGCCGTGAGTTTTACGTCATCCCCTTGCCAGACGATGTCCTGGCATCTCCCCTTGCCAACAATACGTGGTGCGGCGTCCCTGCCGATTTTAGCAAGCCCCGGGAGCAACATCGCTTTTCCTAGCATTGTCGGAGGCATCGAGGATGGCAACGCAACTAAATCAGCGATGCGCTTTGCAGCCTCATCCAACGACGTTACGCCAAGGGCCATCGCCATACGCTTATCAGACCCATACATACCGATTGCGACACTGAATACTGAGCCAGCTGCATTCTCGAAAACAACTGCTGGACCATTGCTTTTCACCAGCCGGTCCGCCATCGCCGTCATCTCAAGCACAGGGTCCACTGCGACGGAAATCCGCCTAAGCTCCCCTTCTGCTTCCAGCGCACGAACAAAATCAAGCGTCCCATCGAATGGCATGGCTACATTGCACCTTTTTTCACAAACCGATGTAAGTGTACCTGTCTCCTATGCATTTACGACCGAAACGGGTTTCCAGATTCGAGTTTACGCAGGGACTCAAACCGCTTGATTACCCCGCGATCTTTGGCTTCCCGGAGGCG
>CAIRTT010000524.1 GCA_903881535.1 uncultured Armatimonadota bacterium | reverse complement strand
TGCTGCATGTAAGTCATCTGGCTATGCTGGCGGTGCACTTCAAATCGCTTACACCCAAGCTGACCGTCACACCGGTGGTTCCTGCTACACATTTGCAGATGGCCATTCCAAGTGGATGAAGCTTGAGCAAACGTTGAACCCGAACGCCTTCCTTTGGGGCAAGAATGTTTACACTGCTGGCAACAAGGCAGTTCTTGACCAGAACGGCTTCCCAGTTCGCTAACTTGTAAGAAACCTCCCGGATCCCCTATCCGGCAGGAGGCCGTGCTGCGGAAGCAGCACGGCCTTTCTTCTTTCCATCTGCTACACTTCACCCGTGAACCGACGCTCCTTCATCGCGGTAGCCATCACCTCTGCAACAGGCCTTGCCGCCGCAAGCTGTGCACGCGTACCGGCCGGCTCCGGCGATGCCGCCGTCCTTTTACGCGTCCGCGCCGTCTACCGCGGCGAAGTGACAAACTCGCTCTCCCTGCGCCAAAACAGCTACTTCTTCTTAATCCACCGAACAGACTCCCTCAATGACCCGGGACCCGTTCCCGTGGTCCAAGCGCCCTGGGGTGGAAATGGGTTTGCATCCGCCAGCCAACCGGGAGCGCAAGGATTTGTCGGCTTTGTGCAATACGATGCCGGCGGCTTTGGCGTCTACAGCCTCCAAAGTGGTGGAACGCTGTTGCCTCCGGAAGCACGCGTTTTCGAATACCTGGGAACCCCTGAAACCAGCATCACCCCACGCCCAGGCGAACGCGAGCTCCTCTTCCAGCTCGATCTCAGCCGCCTTCCCCTCGCCGACAAGCGGTATGTGTACATCAACATCATTTCGACAGACACCATCCCGCAGACACCGGATGACCAAGTAAAGCTCTGGGATGCCATCGAGGATGGAACAAAGCCACAAAGCCTCACGCCGTGGGTGGTGCTGGATACATCGATTAACGACCGTAAATCCAACCAAGTCGATGCCCGTGAGCCTGCGTTTAACGATGTCCGTGACCGCATTAACGGCCCTCCCGTAGATGAACCAACACTTGATCTTGTGGACTGGCAGGTGGATATCCAGCGGGGATAGGTTTTTCTGTTCAATTATCGAATGCACAGGGATTTAAAAGCCTTGACTTCGACCGACAAATAGAACCCTCAGGGTCATATCAGCTCATACACGTTCTGGGCTTACACAAACGATGTCCGTGACCGCATTAACGGCCCTCCCGTTGATGAGCCAACGGTTGATCTTGTTGACTGGCAGGTAGATATTCAGCGGGGGTAGGTGGTTCTGTTCAATTATCGAATGCACAGGGATTTAAAAGCCCTCACTTCGACCGCCAAATAGAACCCTAAGGGTCATATCAGTTCATACACGTTCTGGGCTTACACAAACGATGTCCGTGACCGCATTAACGGCCCTCCTGTAGACGAACCAACACTTGATCTTGTGGACTGGCAGGTCGACATCCAGCGAGGGTAGTCGCCTTATATTTGGTATGGCAACCAAGCCAAATCGAATTGACAGACATGCCATCGAATTTCAGCCTGACTGATCGGCACTTGACACATATCACCAGTGCAGTGATAGTAGATGCTCACTCAACGCATCTCCATCAAAGGCACTCATGTGAAAGTCGAACGAATTGAGCTCTTTCAAGTAGCCCCCCGCTGGCTCCTCTGCAAAATCACCGCCGAAGGCGGCTACACGGGTTGGGGCGAACCCATCGTCGAAGGGAAAGCCGCAACCGTCGCCGCGTGCGTCGAAGAAATGAGCGACTTCGTAATCGGACACGATGCCCGTAACATCGAAGACCTCTTCCAAGTCCTCTACCGAGGTGGCTTTTACCGCGGCGGGGCCATCGAAATGTCCGCGATATCGGGAATCGAGCAAGCCCTCTGGGACATTAAAGGCAAGGCATTGGGCGTCCCAGTCTACGAGCTCCTCGGCGGGGCGGTACGCGACAAAATGCGGATGTATGCCTGGATTAACGGCGAAACTCCCGCAGATATCGCCGTAGCCGCTAAAGCCCGGGTGGCGCAAGGGTACACAGCGATCAAGATGAACGGCGTGGATGCCCCCATCGAATGGATTGAGTCCCCAGCTACTATTGATGCAGTAGTCGCAAAAGTCGCAGCCGCAAGGGATGCAGTTGGCCGCGCCGTCGGAATCGGCGTTGACTTCCACGGCCGTGTCCATAAAGGCCTGGCTAAAGTCCTGTTCCGGGCACTTGAGCCCTTCGACCTGATGTTTATCGAGGAGCCGGTGCTCGCCGAAAATGGAGAGGCATTTGTAGAATTATCTCGGCAGTCGTGTATTCCGATTGCCACGGGTGAGCGACATTACACGCGGTGGGGCTTCAAGCAGCTGCTTGCTCAGGGCGGTGTAGCGATTGTCCAGCCTGACCTGTCACATGCTGGTGGGATTTGGGAATGTCGCAAGATTGCCGCGATGGCAGAAGCCTACGATGTTGCATTTGCGCCGCATTGTCCACTTGGCCCAATTGCACTTGCGAGCTGCCTGCAGGTTGACTTCTGCACCCCGAATGCAGTCTTGCAGGAGCAGAGCCTGGATGTTCATTACAGCGCAGGAACAGATGCGATGAAGTACATATTGTCGCCGGACACATTTACCTTTGATGCCGGATACATCAAACGTCCGCTTGGACCAGGACTCGGTGTGGTTGTAAATGAGGATGCGGTCCGAGAATCGGCAGCAATTGGCCATCGCTGGCGAAACCCGGTCTGGCGAAACGCCGATGGCTGCGTCACGGAGTGGTGATTCCCCACGATGCACCATGAGATGGCAACGACGGGTGTGTCAGAGATATTGCATGACGAGATGCGTAATTGGTCTGTTTGAAAATCTATTAGTTGCCGACTGAAACTATAGGCGTCAATTTTTCGTCCTAATTCATAAGCTTCGCAATCACACGAATTTGGCAATTCCGGTAGAATTACCGGGGGGGTTTGCATATGCGCTATCAATCATCGGGATCGGCACTTTTTGCGGCGATGTCGCTATCTGTTCTTGGAGTGGCCGGTTCGGCACTTGCCAAGCCAGATCCAGTCGGAGCTGGGGTACAGGATGCCGGAGCGCTGGTAAACGACGCCAGAAAATTGATTCAGGATGGCAAGCCACAGGAGGCGTTGGTCAAACTCGATGCCGCCGTCAAAGCCCGCCCGGATTACGTAGCAGCGTACAATGAACGTGCAGGCGTTCTCTTTCAACTTAAACAATTTGACAAAGCGGTTGCAGACTATGCGGCTGTTATCAAGATGCGACCCGCGGCACCTGCGGGATACTTCAATCGCGGACTTGCATTGATTTCCCTTCCCAAACCCGATGCCAAAGCTGCCATCACAGACTTCACCAAAGTCATTGAGCTGAACCCAAAAGCATCACAGACGCAGAACCTCGTGCTCGAGAGTTTTGACAAACGTGCCTACTGCAACATCCTGCTCGCCCAATGGCCAGCGGCTATTGCTGACTGCTCCGAAGTCCTTAAGCGTGCAGCAAACCGCACAGATAGCCTTATCAATCGCGCGTTTGCTTACGAGTCGCTAACCCCTCCTGATTCCGATAAGGCCATCGCTGACTACACGACAGCGCTTCCTCTGGTAACGGATGCCGCAGCAAAGCTTGACATCCACCTCAATCGTGCAAGCCTCTTTCTCTCTCAGAAAAAGTATGAACCTGCCATCGCGGATCTTACGGAAGGCATCAAAGCCAATCCCAAAAACGCGGATGCTCTTCAGGCTCGTGCATCTGCCCTTTTCCAAACGGGAAAGTTTGATCTCTCCGTCGCAGACTACAAATCCCTCGTTACGCTTAAGCCAACGGATGTAAACATCATCAAAGACCTCGGAGCGGTTCAGCTTCAGGTAAAGGATTACGCCGGGGCGATTGGTACATACACAAGCTACATAGCGAAGGCAGGCGCAGCGGCAGGCAAAGATGTCTATAAGTTCCGTGCAGTTGCCTACATGAAAGCGGTTCCGGCTAATCCAGCAGCAGCGGTTGCAGACTATCAGGCCTATCTTGCATCAAATCCAAACGATGCGGTTATGTGGCATGACCTTGCAGCGGCAGCGTTCTCGCTCGCCGATGATAAGCCTGGTGCAAACTTAGATCTTGCCCTCACCGCAGCTGACAAGTCGCTGGCAATTACCGCTGGGCAGATAGACATGCTCCTCGTACGCGCCGATGGTCTTTCGCTACAAGGAAAGTTTGATGCGGCGATTGCCGGTTACACCGCTCTCCTTGCTGCAAAGAGCGGCGATGTCAATGCCCTTGAAGGGCGTGGACGCGCTCGCTTCAATGCCAAGCAGTTCACAGAGGCCATTGCGGACTTCGATGCGTTTCTAGCTGCGGCGCCTGCAACGACGACCAACAAGCCAGAAATCGAGCGCCTCCGTGTCCTCGCACTCGAAAGCACCGGCGGCACCAAAAATGTCGAGATGTTGATTGCGCAGTACACCAAGCTCATTGATGCTGCACCAGATGCGAAAGACTCAGCCATCCTCTATACCAACCGTGGCGTACAGCTCTTCAACAAGGGTGAATTTGCAGGAGCGGGTAAGGACTTCACAAAGGCATCCACGCTTGATGGTGGGGAGCTGTCAAGCCTCAAGAACATCCTGTCAGCAGCCTACAAGCAATACGAAAAGTCGAAGACAAAACCCGATGCGGATGCGGTCCTCGCTGCGGCTGACAAGGTGCTTGCCAAGGATCCAAAGGATACAGATGGAGTCGCAACCCGTGCAGATGTCCTCCTTGCGACCAAAGACTTTGTAAAAGCGATTGCAGAATACTCCCGTATTCTTGCGGCGAATCCAAATAGCAAGGAAGCAGTCGCTGTTCAAATGAACCGTGCAGCGGCATACCTACAGCTGACCCCACCGGATTACAAGGCCGCGCTCACAGACTTGAATGCGGTGATTACCAAGACCCCGATGGACATCGAAACCATCCGGATTCGCCTTCAAGTCCACCAAGCACTCAAGGACTACGCAGCGGCTATCTCGGATGCGACCAAAATCCTGATGCTTGCTGGTAAACCGGACACAGATGCGCTCGTTGCGCGTGCAAATGCAAACATCAACATCGCAACTTCTAAAGACGTAGTTCCAACCAAGGGCGCGGCTGCGTTGGATGCTGCGATTGCAGACTACACAGTGGTCATCACGGCGAACCCAACAGATGCGAATTTGCTCGTCAACAGGGGCATCGCCTATGTTCGAAAGTCTGGACGGAAGTCGATTCCTGATATCCAGAAGGCGATTGCAGACTTTGAAGCGGCGATCAAGCTCAAAGCCGATATGGCTGAGGCGTGGGATCGTCTGGCTCGCGCCTACGACGACTTTGGTCTCAACAGTGAGCCAGATCAGGAAATGGCTTGGACGAAGGCGATTGATGCCTACACCAAGTACGCAGCATTGCCAGGGGTAGCTCCAGCCGATGCAGAAACGGCGAAGAAGCGGGCTGCTGCACTCAAGGAAGCCCTGAACGGCTAGTCCTTAGATAACTTCCACAGAGAAGCCCTCCGGACACCCGGAGGGTTTTTCTTTTTTGTGGGGGGCAGTCTGGAGATACAAAACCTCCGGTTAGAAATCCAAAGG
>CAIRTT010000523.1 GCA_903881535.1 uncultured Armatimonadota bacterium | reverse complement strand
CCGCTAAGCCCTAGTCCCGCGACATCCGTGGCAGCAAAATGCCCGTCATCATCGTACACAGGCTGTCACGTAGCGCAGGCAAAAACGTAATCGAGTAGATCACACGCAGGGATGCCAGGAACGCTATATTGGCATCGATGTACGCAATCGTCGCAGCATCCAAATCAGTAAAGTAAGCCGCCCGGAACGCCTCCCAGAGCTCAACACCCTTTTCGTTTGGAATCTTGGTCGCCAGCTCACTGATGCCCAATTCAGGGATGCCGTAAATGGTCAGCAACAGGCCAATATCGAACAAAAAGCTACCCGTGGAGAGGTCGCCCATATCGATGATGACCGGTTCGCCATCCCGGATCATGATGTTGCTGCTGTGGATGTCGAAGTGGACACACGTCCCCGCATCCGGGATTTCCTCGAGCTTGCGTAGCAAAAACGCGATCTCAGCCTCTGGGAGAAAGAAGTCCATTTCACGGATGTAGCCGCGGAAGCGCTCTTTGATGTCTGGAAAGACCCCTGGGCCAGGCTCGACTTCGTGAATCGCCTTCGCGACATCCGCCAGCATCCGGCCATGCGTCGCCATATTGTCGATATCCGCACGGATCACAACACTAAACAGCTCAGCATCCAGCATTTCGTACATCACGCCGGTCTGACTTCCACACGCAACGACATCGTAGGAAATCGCCGTCGGAATCCCGAGGACAAACGCAGCCTTGGCATACTCCTTTTCACGCTCAGCGATGGATGCATCGATGCCATCGTTGTAGAGCTTTACCACCGTCTCACGGTCCACACGGTAGCACTTCCCGCACACACCCGCAGAGAGAAACTCAAGGCCATCCATGGAAATTTCACGGGCGATGGCCTTAATGTCCATCATTTCCGCCATCCCGGTGATGCGAAAGATGTCCATGACGTCTTTATTGACATTCACCAAGGCGATGCTGCCACCGGCTCGGCTGAGGTCACGATGCGCTTTCAGGATCTCACGGATTCCGATGCTGGAGACGAACATACAACCGCGCATATCGAGGATGAGCTGATTGGTAGAAAGTGGCTGAAGCGCTTCCTTGAAGCTCGCGATGGTTTCGGCATCCAGACGACCGCTCAGTGTCAGCGTTGTCATTCCATTTATGGTTGAAGAAGTGATATGCATCCGGCGCCCCCTCTTTGCATCACACAGCTACCAAAAGCCGCGTGCATCCAGTCTGGGCTATCGTACACGGTTATTAAGGCTTTATCGTAAACAGATGGCGTGCTAAGATTGCCCAAGGAGTCCCGCCGAATGATCATCCCATTGATGCCGATAGTTGCCATCCACCAGGAACCTGTCCTGAGCAACCAGCAAAAGGTTACGCTTGCAGCTGATGACCTTCAGACATTCCCGGAGCCACCAGCGGATATCACCAAGCGGAACCCGGGCACGCCAGCGGGCAAGCTCGCAACGGTTTCCTATTCCTCTACAACCGTAGGTACGGAGCGGAAGCTCAACATTTACACGCCGCCGGGCTACACCAAGGATAAAAAGTATCCCGTTCTCTACCTCCTTCACGGAATCGGCGGAGATGAGACAGAGTGGCAGCGCTTCGCCACAGTCGATTTGCTCCTCGACAACCTCATTAAAGCTGGCAAAGTCCGGGATGTCATTATCGTGATGCCCAATGGCCGTGCGCAGAAGAACGACAAAGCCGAAGGGAATGTCTTTGCGGCGGCGCCTTCCTTTGCGGTCTTTGAGAAGGACCTGCTCACAGATGTCATCCCGTTTATCGAGAAGACCTATTCTGTTCTCCCGGGGCGTGAGAATCGTGCGATCGCCGGTCTCTCGATGGGCGGTGGGCAGACACTGAACTTTGGCTTTGGACACACCGACTTGTTTTCCAGTATTGGGGCATTTTCTGCCGCGCCGAACACACGTGATGCAGCAAAGCTTGTCCCAGACCCGGATGCCACTCGCAAACTCCCGCTCTACATCTACATTTCCTGCGGCGCAAAGGACAATCTGTTACCGATCAGCCGCCGGACACATGTCTATTTGAAGGACAACAAGATCCCACATTTATGGAATGTGGATGCTCATGCGCATGACCCAACCCACTGGCGTAACAACCTCTATTGGTTTCTCCAAGGCGCGTTCAAGCCGGTAGCACCTCGGTAGACAAATGCGAAGAGATATGCAGCTCATCAACATAACGTCTCCGTCTAGTTAGCTGAATTTCCCCAAGAGTCAATCAGAGAGGAAACACATTTGCATGATGGAAGTTGACCCTTTGCCATATGTTATTCTCATTGCAGGCCCGGGTGGTGCCGGCAAGACGACAATGGCCAAAATGATTGGTGCTAAACCGGGCTGGGTCGCACTATCAGAGGATGAATTCTGGAATCGCCTTCCTCGGGAGCCGCATACATTCAGAACAGAGGCTGAAAAAGCCATTGTGCAAGGCATGGTTGCCGATGCTGCTATCGAGCTTCTTGAACGAGGCGAGCGGGTCGCTATAGAGTTCATCGTCTACGAAGATCCGCCACAGCCGATTCAGTTTTACGCATCCATTCTTGCTGAGGCAGGCTACATCGTTGCGGTACGCGTGTTACGGCCATCGGTTGCTGCGCTTCTCGAACGGCAGGCCAAACGCGGAAATGCACACGACACGGAAGTGAGTGTTGACATACGACGTGGCTTTGCTGAACAACAAGTTCGCTGTCTGAACAGTCAGGCCATCGAAGCAAAATGGGTAATAGACTCATCTGAGCTGTCTATTGACGATGTCTACGGAACGCACTTTGCTCCGTTGGTTGCACGACCTTAGACGCTTCGGCCTAACACCGTTTCTACAAGGCGCGATTAAGCCAGCAAGCTTAGCGACTTCCAAGAGTAAGTGACCAGATTCCCGGGGTGCCAGACGTAATTCGGCAGCGGATGAACCGGGCGTTTGCGTTCACTGGGATGAGATGTGGGGATGCGATTACCGGCGTTTTCACAACCGCGATCTGACGCCATTTCCCGGGAGTTGTCGCGACATCGATGGCAAAGCTGTTACCACCCGTCGGATTCACAAAAGCGATTTGGAGTGTCGTGATT
>CAIRTT010000522.1 GCA_903881535.1 uncultured Armatimonadota bacterium | reverse complement strand
TTTAGAGTGAGGGTGGATGAAGGTTCTGCACCGTTAATCAGCTTCTCGGCCATATTCACTGCACAGTGAATAACAACAATTTACTGAATAATGCACGATTCTCAGTCCCAGCCAGACATGAAACCAGATTGCCCTTCGGCACGGCGCGTTGTCGTGTAGCTCTCATCCCGTCCTGGCGATGGCCGATTCGGCGGGAGCAAGTCTCATCAATTACAAATCGCCAGCAGTACTAAAAAACGCTTAATCTCTCCAAAAATCAATTACATTTCG
Source organism: uncultured Armatimonadota bacterium (assembly GCA_903881535.1). Classification (GTDB taxonomy): domain Bacteria; phylum Armatimonadota; class Armatimonadia; order Armatimonadales; family Armatimonadaceae; genus CAIRTT01. The sequence goes on along the minus strand of CAIRTT010000522.1, from coordinate 2,005 downwards.
GCGTTTTTGACAAAATACAATTACAAACGCCTTCAAACCCGATCGATGGCGTGGCGCTTCCATAGATTGGCGCGGGCGGCTTCGAGGCGTGCGGGGAGATGGTGGATGTCCGTGAAGCCCATCCGTGTCATACGAAACAATCTGGCGGGGGGAAGTTTTCAGTGTCGCGCATTGATCACAACATCCGGGTCATCGGCTATGACATCCGCCAGATGCTCCATAACATCCACGATGCGGTCGCGGAGCGGGGTTCCAAAGTCGGGGACATCGGGAAATGCCTGATGCGCGTATGTCCAGACATCATCCTGTGTGAGCAGTGTTTCGGGGGATGTCCGTGCAAGTTCTCCAAGCAACTCCCGGCTCCACGCATCGGTCAATTCACTATTGATGTCACCTGCGACCGCCAGCACACAACGCCGAAAAGCAGCCATCGGAATCGTGAATTCCATCCCATCTCTATACCAGGCCGCTTAGGCCAGCCGCCAGATGGCTTCGGTGTAGTTGACACGGGCATCGGAGATGTGAAGGGCCATCCGGTCCGCAAAGCTGATCTCGCTACTCAGGTATTCCGGTCCTTTTGATGCAAGAGATACCGCATGCGTTTGGGGATTCACTAACACCCGAGTCCAGGAAATGTAGTCTTCGATTGCCTTGATAACACTGGGAGGTGCCGTATTGTCAGCAGTCACCGTGATGTTAGTCGTTACCAAACCGCTTACCGGAAGCCACGCGAGGACTGAACGGTAAACATTGAGGAAGTCACTGAGAAGACTCTTTGAGAGGCCTAGTTCAGCGAACATTTGAAGCTGAATTCCGATGATGTCTGACCAGCGGAGGACCTGACTCCCAGCGGCACGGAGGTCGTTAGCATAAAGCGCAAAGCTTGCATCATCGAGGACGTACACAAGATACTTTGGCCCCTTAACCGCATCAAAGACCTGATGCCCGGTGTAGCCCGAGATGTCTTTGGAGAGGTCCAGAGCGCCGGGGCGGACTTTTGTTTCGATGACGATGATGCCATCGGAAACCGGAGTCCGGTAATGGATGGTCACATCCCGGATCATCTTAGGCCAGCGCTCATCCCGGATGGTTTCAAACTCATAAGACCACTGCACAGCGGTTACATCTTTAATTTCAGCTATGCCGGCCGCCTCAGCGATGCGTGACACCCAGCTGTTCCGCAGCAGAGCAAAGTGTTCAAAGATGTTGACGGTGACACGTGTCTCATGTCCCGTCCTCACTAGCTCATGACCGGATTGCTTACCGACGCGAGTCCTATCCCGGAAGATTCTTGCGAGCCGCCGGTACGCAACCGAGTTGGTGGCTTGTGGGAGGACGGCGATGGTTTGGTACCAGTGGGTTAGTTGCATATTGCCTTTTTCGGGTTAAAAGTGTGCAGTGTAGACATGAGGTCTAAGTTTTAAATACTTATCCAATACTCCAGTACAGATAACAGCGAAAGGGAAACTATCCACCCAAAACACTACAAACATTCGATACGTAGCGTCTAATAACTTAGATGAAAAATATTCATCTGCAGTCACTTGAAATGGACAAAACTGGTCGTTTGAAAGAACCTTTACCAAAACTTGAAGTTCAGTACCATCTTCGGTGTAGGACAATATCTGAAAACCTTTGTCTGCAACAAAACTAATGCGTTCAGACAGTCCGATTTGGCTGGCAGTTTTTAACCGACAAATTTCAAAAGAGTAAACCAACTGCTTTGCATGTTCAAGCATCTCGGAGTCGCTCGAAACACCTAATTGCCGCGATTTACCTTGACACAGTTTGATTTTGCTTGCAGCCAATTCAAAGGATTCAAAGACAACTAAAGGATTAGATTTCTGTGGTTCGCCAGTAGTATTAGGTTGGGTGGCCAGCCGGAGTTCAGGATGCCTATCAACAAATTTCAATGCAACTTGATAGACACTTTTCTGTACGTTGGCTAGCGGCTTGTAGCCCTTGACGTACCTAAATCCAAGTTCGTTGAGAGCAAAACTGATAT
>CAIRTT010000521.1 GCA_903881535.1 uncultured Armatimonadota bacterium | reverse complement strand
GCCATTCGCATCATAAAAGGTTTTGGAATTCATCCTAAACCTACCAATACCCCACCCGGGGAATTACGGCAAACTTTTCGAAATATCACCATCCCAGCGGCCACCGCTTGATAGAATTTCGAGATGCCATTGTCAAAATATCTGGAGACGTTTCCCGTTGTCGGCGCGGATGTCTATATCCACCCAAGCGCCCAAGTCATCGGGGATGTCACCATCGGGGATGACTGTTCCATTTGGCCAAATGCGGTTCTTCGCGGCGATGTGAACTCAATCCGAATAGGCCGTGGGAGCAATGTTCAGGACCTGGTGATGTGTCATGTCACCCACAAGAGCGCCCACCTTCCGGATGGCTACACGCTCACGATTGGCGACCACGTCACGGTTGGCCACTCCGCGATCTTGCACGGCTGTGCGATTGGCAACGATGTCCTTATCGGTATGGGGTCGATCATTCTCGATGATGTTGTCATTGAGGACAACGTGATGGTCGGCGCCGGTAGCCTCGTCACAAGCGGCAAGCGTCTCGAAAGCGGCTATCTCTATTTGGGGAGCCCCGCTAAGCAAGTCCGTGCCCTCACCCCGGATGAAATCACTGGACTCCGCTACTCCGCCGAGCATTACATTCGCGTCAAGAACAACTTTCTCATCACCGAAGCCAGCGATGCCGCTGATACAGCATCCTAAGTCGAAAACCACACCAAGATCGGAATCCTAAACATGCCTCTCTTCCGCCAGCAAACCGCCGCCGTCCGCAGCGAGACCATTTCGCCTATCCGCAACGCATCTTTCAATAAGGGTGGCAGCGCCCGCGTCCGCAAGCAAGGCGGAACGCCGGTTCAAGGTCCGGCAAATGTGCAGATTTTTGAAGGCTCCACGGATGGCAACCGTCAGGTGGATCCGCAAATCGCCGTCGGCGGTGGCCACATCCTCCACGGTACCAACAACGGCTTTGTGATTTACGACAAGCGTGGAACATACCGTATGGGGGTACCACAGTCTGAGTTCAATCAGGGCATCGACCCCAAAATGGTCTTTCATCTAAAGAGCAAGACCTATGTCTTTGACCTGTGGAATCCATGGGATGATGCCAAAAAGAAGCCCGTCAATGTTTCGGTTTCAGAGACATCGGATCCGACGGGTGCATGGAATACGTATCCCGTGCCAGCTCCCGGCGGCGTGGATGGCGGTGCCATCGGCGCATCCAGTAAATGGATTGGCTATTCGTTTCCCGGAGGTCCTGAGCAGACATTTGTGATGTCTCTCGCCGATGCGCGTGCGGGGAAACCGGTTCAGGTCTACCACTTTGCAGGCAACCTTGGGCATCCGGTGAACCATCAGGATGACACAGATGACATCCTGTTTTTCCAATTTGGACGCGGTGGCGAGCTGGTGATCACGACCGTTGGCGCCGGCGCGGATGGCGCTCCGGTCATCAAGTCTGTTGTTCGCAAGCCACACGGCATTGAGTACATGCAGTTCCCTCCTCAGGCGGCGCAAAAGGGCACGGACAAGCGGACCGCAAGCGGCGACCGTAACCCAAAGAATGTTGTGCTGCAGAGCAAGCACCTTTGGTTTGCACAGACCGTAAATGTGGATGGCCGTGCGGCGGTGCAATGGCATCAGCTTCGCCTGGATGGCACATTCGTGCAATCTGGACGCATCTCCCACCCAGTGAACAGCTATATTGAGGCGAGCATTGGGGTCAACAAAGACAACGATGTCCTCGTAGGCTTTCAGGAGACAGGTCCGGACATGTTTATCTCACCGCGATGCGCATTCCGAGCAGCCGGGGATGCACCGGGAACAACCCGTGGACTTATCTCACTTGGTGAAGGCCTCGCGGCAACCGAAGGTGGTGCATGGGGCGACTATTCGTGTACGACGGTGGATGGCGATAATGGAATCGACCTCTGGACCATCCAGAGCATGGCCAATGCAAAGGGCCGTGGGGATTGCCGCATCGCGAAAATCGATGTGAAAGCCATGCGCCGTAAGTAAGTTTTGATTCGACAAGGAGACACTGCGATGAAGCAGCCACAAGGTAAGCGGACACCGGTTATTTTTGATACGGACATGGGCAATGATGTCGATGATGCGCTGGCGCTTGCCGTTTTGCATGCGCTTGAGAGTCGGGGTCAGTGCAAGATTCTCGCGTGTACGATGACGCGCAATGACCCGAAGTCGGCGCTCTACACGGATGCGGTCAACCACTTTTACGGTCGCCCACGGATTCCGATTGGTGTGATTCGCCATACAAAGCCTGCTGATCCTAGCCCATTTGTCGGCGCTCATTCCCAGTTCAAAACTGCAGTGAATCCCGATACCGCCCCGGAGGCCGTTGAGCTGATTCGCAAGACGCTGAAGTCACAACAAGATGGCTCCGTAGTCCTGATTCAGGTCGGTTTTTTCAGCAACTTCGCCCGGATGGCGGCAAACCCCGAAGATCGCGCGCTGATTGCGCGCAAGGTGAAGTTTCTTTCGGTGATGGCGGGTGCGTTTACCAGCATCGATGGCAATGCACATTTCACTGAGTACAACGTCACGCAGGATGTTCCGAGTGCTCAGACGCTGACCGAGCAGTGGCCAACACCAATCATCTGGGGCGGCTTTGAGATCGGCTGGGCATTGCGGTATCCGCTGACATCCATTGCCCAGGACTTCGGCTATGTCGAAAAGCATCCGATTCCGATTGCCTACAAGCTCTACTGCCAGCCGAAAGAAGAGCGTCCGTGCTGGGATTTGGCGAGCTGTCTGTATGCCGTCCTCCCCGACCGCCCAGAGTACTTTACGCTCTCTGAACCGGGCCAGGTGGTAGTTGAAAAGGATGGCTTTACGCGCTTCACCCAGAAAACAAATGGCCGCGACCGCTACCTAAAAATGGACATCAAGCAGACGGCGCGCACGCTTGAGGCGTTGGTCGGGTTGACGAGCCAGCCTCCGGAGTAAACGGAAAGTACCCCAGTGGGGTATGAGTACTCCCTCCTACCCCACCTGAACGGCATTGCCCGCGTGATGCGCATCTGGCCAGATGCGCTCCCACTTTTCGGGGTTATCGATACGAGCGCGGTAGAGTGGGCTTTCCATGATGACGATACTCCCGTGCTTCGTAAATCTCCGAAGTGGCCAGCCGAGCAGCCAGCCCGTGTCTGCGAGCTTGCGGTAATCCCCCGGGGTTGTGAACCAGTACGAAATCTCTGCCTTCTCTACATCCAGCTTGCCGACAATCTGGCCAGTCGACCGGTTCACATACGTGTGGACCTCGTAGCGGCCATCCGGGAG
>CAIRTT010000520.1 GCA_903881535.1 uncultured Armatimonadota bacterium | reverse complement strand
CCGGGAATGGACCAGGTCCTTTCGGTACGGTGAGCGTACCGGCGAGTGTGATGCCTTTTGCCATCGAAGGGAAGGTAATGCTCTTCTCGGTGTATGGAAAGGGCGCCTCGGGCGTCTGGGGGCGTTTTACGGGCAGAATTGGTGTATCGGAAAGCATCAGTGTTATTGGAAGGGATGCGCCTCCTTGTTCCCAACGTCCGGTAATCAGCTTGCCACTGTCATCCAGTGTGCCGGTAAGCAAACCATTAACGGCAGGAAGGTCAAGCTTTACCGATTTGTCAGTTATGGAGACATCCCCAACAGGAAGTCCATAGGCGCTCTGGTCAGGGCTATCCATGGTCGCTGTGAGCTTGCCAGCTGGATCCGATTTGATGTGAAACACGATGCGTAGGGAGATGGCACCTGTGTTGAGCTTTCCTTGCCAATCGCCGATCAGGGCTGATGGACCTTGGAGAGCAGCGATCGATGGATAGGTGAATGAGATAGGACTAAGCAAATGTGTACTCCTGAATGTCACGTTTTATTAAGTAAATGTAACTATTCGTGATGATTTTCGGTGATCCAGCTGCGATTCTTGAGGGGGATTGTCACATCGGCAAATGGATGGATATTTCTAAAGAGTTTTTCCGTGGTCATAGCCTCACCATTACTTTCGTTAACGTAATAACTCATCTAGATTAGACATCTTCTAAGCGATGCCTATGGCCGCTCACTTGACGCACCAATAGCAATTAACACCGAATAATAATCCCAGTACATTTTACATATAAAGAATCAAATCTAATCCGATGTCATTCCCGCACCACAGGCTGAAAATGCCGTTTTGTGGCATCAGGCTTGCAACCACTTCTCACTGTGAAAGCAACGCTGGCAACGACCAGTGTGAAGTGAGTCAAGTTTATGATTTTTGAAGACCCAACCGACCCAACCCTCACTCAGGTGAAGGAAGTTCCAAGCACTGCTCTTTGCTTGGCAGTTCCTGATACCGAAGGTGAGGAGCTTGTTGTTCACCGCGAAAAAGGCCGTGAATTTGTGTTTCTGTTTGAATCCCTTGATGATGCCTATGACTGTTGTCTGATGGCCAGCCAGGCGCTCGGGTTTCTGCCACGCATTGTGCGTTCCAACACGGACTCTTTGCACTTTCGGTTTGCTCGCTATAAGCCAGCCGGTCTCGACACGATTGATTTGCCTCTAAAGGGCTAAACAACTTGGTAGCTTCTGTCAGCGCTCCGCACCTAGACTCTTCCCAGTCCCTCGGGAAACTTGTGGTGCGGATGCAGGAAGGCAGCTATCGCCTGCTGAACCGTTAGGCATGTTCACTAAAGAGTTCCTCTTCGATACATCCGATGTTCCATTTGCGGAGTGCCATGCATCCAGTCTGTGTAGAACAGCTGATGGTGGATGGTACGTGGTGTGGTTTGCAGGCACGCATGAGCGCCACCCGGATGTTCGCATCTGGGGTTCGCAGCGGTCGCCGGATGGTATCTGGAGTGCTCCCAAGGTTGTCGCAGCTTACGGTTCAGAGGCCCACTGGAACCCCGTTCTCCACCGAGACAATTCAGGACGACTGCACTTATGGTTCAAAGTTGGGATAAATGTCCCAGTATGGAGAACCATGGTGCAGACATCAGAAAATGATGGCCGTTCCTGGAGCCGGCCGACAGAGCTGGTATTAGGAGACATTGGAGGGCGGGGTCCAGTAAAGAACCAAATCCTAGTCACGCGCTCTGGCATGTGGCTCGCGGGTGCCAGTCTTGAAACAGCAACTGTTGAATCATCCGATGCACAGTGGGATGTCTTTGTAGACCGCTCGACAGACCATGGCAAGTCATGGACATCCACTAAATGGATTGAGCGTAGTCCAGCCCAATTCCCCGATCCGGGAGCCATCCAACCAGCCCTTTGGGAGTCTGGTGCCGGCCACATTCATATGCTTTGCCGTACCACCTGCGGCTGGATTGGCCGTTCTGATTCATCCGATGATGGCCGCACATGGTCAACCCTTCGGCGAATCCCTGTTCCCCATAACAATAGCGGCGTGGATGTCTGCACGCTGCCAGATGGTCGTGTTGTTCTGTGCTGTAACCCCATCCCGCGTGGTGCCTGGCCAGACCGCTCCCCGATCAGCATCCTTGTTTCGAACGACAATGGCGAAACATTCACAAAGGTTTGTGACCTCGAGACAGAGCCTGCCTCAGAGTTCAGCTATCCGACCATCGAAACCAGTGGACCAAATAAAGTTACTGCCGTCTACACATGGAAGCGTCGGCGAATCGTCTGGGCGGATGTCAACATCCCCTAGGTGAAGATTAAGCGTTCCGGTTGGGTCGGTTTTTACCCCGCCCACCCCCGTGATATTCTAAAAACATCCTCTTGTAAGGGAGACAACTAGAGTGTCCCAACCTTCGTCTGTGGATGAGCTTTCATCGCCATCCGATTTCATTTCCCGTATGCGCCACACCACGGCGCACGTCCTCGCCCAAGCAATTCGTGAGCGGATGCCAGATGCCCAGATGGCTATCGGTCCGGTCATCGACAATGGCTTTTTCTACGACTTCCAGCTGCCTGAGCAGCTGTCCGAAGATGACTTTCCGGCAATTGAAGCCCGGATGCGCCAGATTGTAAAGGCTAACTTGCCGCTGGTGCGTTGGTCTGAGCCGCGTGACGTTGCGCGCAAGCGCTGCGAAGAGCTTTCGCAAACATTTAAGGTTCGCTTGATTGATGACCTCCCGGATGAAGCGGAAATTTCGTTTTATCAGCAGGGTGATTTTGTCGACTTGTGCAAGGGACCCCACGTTGAATCCACCGGCAAGATCGGTGCATTTAAGCTGATGTCGATTGCGGGTGCGTATTGGCGTGGCAAGGCTGAAAACGAGCAGCTGACCCGTGTTTATGGCGTTGCCTTTGAGACTCAGGATGAGCTTGATGGCTACCTGATCAAGCTTGAAGAAGCCAAGCGCCGCGACCACCGGGTGATTGGTAAGCATCTAAAGCTGTTCCACATCGATGATGCAGTCGGCCAGGGCCTCGTTCTTTGGACGCCTGCCGGCGGTGCCATCCGGACCGAGCTACAGAACTTCATTTCAAATGAGCTGCGTAAGCAGGGTTACGATCAGGTTTACACACCGCATATCGGCCGTTTAGAGCTTTACAAGACGAGTGGTCACTTCCCTTACTACGCTGAGAGCCAGTATCCGCCATTGGTGCAGCGCGAATTCCTGGCCGCGCTTGCCAGTGATGGCTGTACGTGTGGTGAGCTAAGTAATAAGCTCTCTGATGGTGATGTTGAGGGTTATCTGCTTAAGCCGATGAACTGCCCGCATCACATTAAGATCTTTGCCAGCCAGCGCCACAGCTACCGAGACCTTCCGATTCGCCTCGCTGAATTCGGCACGGTTTACCGCTGGGAGCAGTCAGGCGAGCTGAACGGGATGACCCGTGTGCGTGGATTTACGCAGGATGATGCCCACCTCTTCTGTACTGAAGATCAGGTACCGGGTGAGATTCAGGGATGTCTCCAGCTGGTCAAGACCATTTTTGCAACACTTGGTATGACGGACTTCCGCGTGCGTGTTGGTCTCCGGGATCCGGATTCAAGTAAGTATGTCGGTGATCCAGCAAACTGGGACAAGGCCGAGGCTGCGTGCCGCGAAGCGGCGAAGACGCTTGGCGTTCCATTCTCAGAGGAACCAGGCGAAGCTGCATTCTATGGTCCAAAGATTGACTTTGTGGTTCAGGATGTGATCGGTCGTGAGTGGCAGCTTGGCACCGTCCAAGTCGACTATAACCTTCCAGTGCGCTTTGACTTGACCTATACCGGTGCCGACAGCATGCCACATCGGCCTGTGATGATTCACCGGGCCCCATTTGGCTCGATGGAGCGCTTTGTTGGCGTGTTGATAGAGCATTTTGCAGGGTCTTTCCCAACGTGGCTTGCCCCAGAGCAGGTACGAATTCTTCCGATTGCCGACCGTCATGCGGAGTGGTGTGAGGACTTGAAGACACGTTTGGTCGAAGCTGGCATCCGTGCAACGGTTGACTCCCGATCTGAAAAGACGGGTAAGAAGGTTGCCGAGGGTCAGGTTGCCCGCATTCCGTATCTACTCGTGATTGGTGATCGTGACATTGCCGCTGGAAATGTCTCAGTGCGTCATCGTGAGCTTGGTGATCTGGGTGGCCGGTCTGTTGACCAGTTTATGGAAGATTTGCTGCACGAGGTGCGTGAGCGCCTTTTGATACCAATACCACCGGTAAAGGAAGTCTGATATGTCTCCTATTCAGCTTGCACTTGAGCGCGTAGTTTCCGGAATTCACCTCACACAACAAGAAGCCATGGATGCGATGGGCGTAATCATGGATGGTGATGCAAGCAATGCCCAGATTGGTGCATTGCTTGCGGGTCTCCGTGTCCGCGGTGAGACAGTGGATGAGATTGCAGGCTTTGCGAAGGCGATGCGAGCGCGTGCCGTAAAGGTTCCAACCCATCGTGAAAACCTCATTGACACATGTGGCACAGGTGGGGATGTCATCAAGACATTCAACATCTCCACAGGCGCGGCAATTGTAAGTGCTGCGTGTGGTGTTGCTGTCGCGAAGCACGGAAACCGTGCGGTCACCAGTAAAGCAGGCTCAGCGGATGTATTGGAGGCACTTGGCGTCGCCTTGGACCTGACATCCGAGCAGGTTGGCTACTGCGTGGACACTATTGACATCGGATTTTTGTTTGCGCGTAATCTGCATCCAGCGATGCGTCATGCGGCATCGGTGCGTGCAGAGCTCGGTTTCCGCACCGTCTTCAATGTCCTTGGTCCATTGACCAACCCTGCTGGAGCACAGCGCCAGGTCCTTGGCGTGTATCACGTCAGTTTGTGTGAGCAGCTGGCACACGTGATGGATTCTCTTGGATGTGTGCATGCACTGGTTGTTCACGGAGAGGCGGGACTCGATGAGATTTCCACCTTTGGGCGCACATTTTATGCTGAATTGGTTGGCGGAATTGTCACAACGGGATATTTGGTCCCGGGGGATGTTGGAATTGTTGAGAGCTCTCCTGAAGAAGTCACTGCGGGTGAGAACGCTGAGGAAAATGCGGAGATTTTGCAGCGAGTCTTGAGTGGAAGTGACCATGCCCGTACGGATTTGATTGCCATCAATGCTGGTGCTGGGCTATTGGTATCCGGCAAGACGAGCACGTTGGTGGAAGGTGTGCGGATGGCTCAGGATGCGATCAAGTCTGGTGCTGCACTTTCAAAGCTGCAGGAGTTGATAGAGCTTACGAATCGTTTATCCCGCGGATGAGTACGACACCAACGGTTTTGGACCGAATCATCGCTACCAAGCGCGCTGAAATTGCTCCATTGAAGGCATCCGTGCCCGAGAAAGTGCGCTTAATGGAGCGTGCAATGGCGATGCCAGCCACGCGCGGTTTCCGTAAAGCGATCGAAACCGCGGGGCTTCCCTGTGCTCTGATAGCCGAAATCAAGAAGGCGAGTCCGAGCAAGGGTGTAATTCGTGCCGATTTCGACCCGGTATCGATTGCAAAGTCCTATGAACAAGGTGGAGCGACGTGTCTGAGTGTCCTCACAGACGTTTCGTATTTCCAGGGAAGCCCAGATTACCTCCAGCAGGTGCGCGATGCGGTTGCATTACCACTCTTGCGCAAGGACTTCATCATTGATCCGGTTCAAGTTTACGAAGCAAGGGTCCTTGGCGCGGATGCCATTCTACTAATTGTCGCTGCAGTACCAAGTGCCGCGAGACTTGCAGAGCTTCGGACCACTGCGGAGAGTCTTGGTATGGATGCCTTAGTTGAAGTGCATGATGTAGGTGAGCTCGAGGTAGCAATTGCATCGGGAGCCACCCTTATAGGCGTAAACAACCGAAATTTGCATGATTTCAGCGTCGATTTAGGCACATTTGGGTCGTTGGCATGCCATTTTGGTATTGGGATTACCTCAGTGGCTGAGTCTGGCATCCTGACGAATGAAGATGTCAAGACGGTTGTCGATGCCGGCGCACATGCTGTTTTGGTTGGTGAAGCATTGATGCGCCAGGAAGACATCGTAGCTGCGACAAAGCAACTTATGGGATGATTAATGAACGCGTAAAAGACTTCTGGCAGCGTACCTTGCGCGGTTTCGAGGCCATCTACGCTCTTGGTACTAGCAGCGTTGCTTTAGGAAATTACCCAAAAGTCGTTTGCCATCTTCCGTAAGGACGCCTTCAGGATGGAACTGGACGCCTTCGATGGGAAGTGACCGGTGGCGAATTCCCATTATTTCTCCATCATCCACCGCTGTGGTTACTGAGCTGTCATAACAACCTGAAACCTAGCTGCGTTGCTTTAGGAAATTACCCAAAAGTCGTTTGCCATCTTCCGTAAGGACGCTTTCAGGATGGAACTGGACGCCTTCGATGGGAAGTGACCGGTG
>CAIRTT010000519.1 GCA_903881535.1 uncultured Armatimonadota bacterium | reverse complement strand
TTCCGTCGGAGTGATTGTCTTTAGACTCTTAAGAGCTTGGAAACAGATCAACGCACCGCCTCAAAAAGGTTGAAAACCGAGCCGCTATCCTCCGACTTCCGACCTCTGGCCTCCGTTAATTCATCTGCGCTTTTTCCTGCGCGTGCAAAGCTTGCTCATAGCACTGCAATGCTTCTTCATAACGCTCAAGCCGGTTGAACAACCCGCCCTTTTGCAGATAGGCGATGGTGAGATCGCCGTTAGATTCGATGGCGCGGTCATAACACCGGATGGCTTCGTCCGTCTGCCGGAGATCTTCCAAAGCAATCCCTTTTTTCACGAGCGCCTCGGCATGATTCGGCTCGCCCTTCAAGATTTCCTCGAAGCATGCCAGTGCATCGGCAGATTTTTCCATGTTCAACAAGGATTGCCCTTTGGCCATTAGCAAGGAGTTATGGTCAGAGTGACTACTATTTTCGGAATGTGTCTCGGTGTCCCCGCCTGTGTTCCCCGTGCCCACAGTGATAGCCTGCGCTTGTGTCGGCAGTTGGGCGGTGTGCTCAAGTTCATGGATGCGTTTCTCCAACTGGGTCAATGCGCCGAATAATCGCCCGTTGGACTGCGCTATCTCGCCAGCTCCAAGCAACTGCGTCTCAGTCTGGCTCGGCGCAGGCGCGACAAGAGCAGTGCGCGCGCTTTGGATGAGCGTGGAGAATTCTGCGAGCCGGTTGACCGACCGCCATTGAAGATAACCCGTGGCAAGCAACACGAAGAATCCAACGCTCGCAATAGACCCGCCTACGATGAGCATCCAGCGATTATTGCTATGCAAAATCTTTTGCATAGAATCCATTTCAGCAAGCCGCTGTGTGCTCACGGCGGCTTCAATGGCTTTGAAGCGCGCGGCCACAGCCTCAGCATTTCGTGCTGCGAGAGCTTCAGTTTCCTGCCGGTTGCGCTCCAGCGCAAGTTGCGTGGCGTGGAGCTGCTCTTGAAGCTGAAGATACGAGCGTAGTGTCTCGTTGGAACTGCCAGATGCTTCTGCCTGCGGTTCTGCTGCTTTGGTTTGCGTGGTGGCGATGAAAATTGAGAGAGCAATGAGACAAAATGTCCAGGATAGACGAGTAAAAATCTGAGTGGTTTTCATACGACTGTGTCGAGACTGCGGCGTCTGAGTTGTGTTGTCAATATCATCGAAGAACATCTGCTCACTTGGCTTTCCCACGATTTGACTCATATCAAATGTTACCAGGGCTGGGAGGTGAACGAGGCGTCTGCCGATACGTTGACTTATATTCATGATTACCCGAACCAGGAATATGAGTTTATCCTCCAAGCGCGATTGTCTGGCTTGCATCCACGGCCGCTATCAGAGGGCTGGTAGTCCGCCCAAACGCTCTGGTCCAAACCCTCATACCGATTCTCCTCACACAGGGCCAGCGCTTGATCCCGCAACTCAGGCGGCTTGCCCCGCGCCAGACGCACCAAGCCCGCCTCCCTTTAGTCATGATAACGCAGTCAGAAGCGCTTGCTCTGCCGATAGGTCACTCCCATCAACCCGCTCGCCATAATGGACAGTCGCTGTGACCGGGCTCAACATTCTGGACCACTGATATGTTAGTCCAAGCATTGGTTTGAGTTTATGTTTTCGTTTGTTCTTTGTCCATGCCCAGTGGAGGGAGCGCGCAGCCCGACCGGAACTGGGCATGGACAGCTCCGCGCCGCAAACACCGCCGGGCTTTCGTAGCCCAGCCGGCTGTGCGGCCTGATCTCGTTGTATTTCTTCCGGAAGTCCCCCACCACTACCCGCGCCTCCGTCAGCGTCCACAGTTGTTCCCGGTTCAAACATTCGTCCCGGAACCGTCCGTGAAAGCTTTCCACAAACCCGTTCTGCCACGGGCTGCCCGGTTCAATGTAAATCGTCTTGATCCGGTTCGCCTTCAGCCACTGCTGCACGATCTTGGCGATGAACTCCGAGCCGTTGTCGCTCCGCAAAAACTCCGGCGCCCCGTGTTGCTCCACAGCCTTTTGCAGCCAGTGCAATACGTCCGCCGCCTTCAACGCTCGCTCGGCCC
>CAIRTT010000518.1 GCA_903881535.1 uncultured Armatimonadota bacterium | reverse complement strand
TGATTGGCCGGGACCATCACCCACACGCGTTCACGATGTTTATGGCGGGTGGCGGTATCAAGGGCGGTATCTCCCTCGGCGAAACGGATGACCTTGGCTATAACATCACCAAAGACCCCGTCGGCATCCGTGACCTCCAAGCAACCATCATGCACGCAGCCGGCCTGAATCCACACCGTTTCAGCTATCGCTACCAAGGGCTGGCCCAGCGCTATATCGGCCCTGCAGATGACGGGAAAGTCCTCAAGCAGCTTCTGAAGTTTGGCTAATCCGACCAAACCGGATTTCGACGGGATGCCTAGTGCGGGGCAGGGTAACATCTGACATAGCAACGTGGCCTTGCTGTGAAGATTGGCCCCGCTGCGCGTGTCTTACCAATCACCGCCCGGCGCGGAGTGTGCACACCTATGATGACTTTCACCCAACCGTTTCCACTACTGCGTCTGCGTGCTGCGATCACCGTTGTCATCGCCGCGTTCACCTTCGCGATAGCCGCTCCGCGCTCGGATGCACAAGGCATCGGACGTGGCAAAAACATCATCAATGACCGCTTTGCAACCGTCTCAAGCGGGCCGCAGGAAGCTCTGATCATCGATGTCCCTACGGGCAAAGGTGCTGCAACACAGCCCACGGTTGAGCGTCGCCTGCGCGCCTATTGGTCATCACAGCAACGGGCCATCGGTGCACAAACGAAGTCGCAAGGGTCAGCAAAAGCAATTCTCCCCGTTTCCACGCTGGTGCGTAACCGGGTCTCAGGGCGCCTCATCGCGCCTCCAACCAAAAAGACAACCCGCGTTTTTGGAAACGGCAACATCACGCTCAGCTTTGAAGGCTTCAACGGCGCAAGCCTTGCGGATTCCAACGGCAACCCGATCGTGCTGCAGGACTTCCTACAGAACTTCTACGAGGTTGTAAAGCCAAAGCTGGATGCGATTTACGGCAAGCCATCCACCACCAGCACGGTCGCCATCAAGAGCATGGGCTTCTTCGAGACCGGTACCGCAACCGATGTCGAACGTCTGGCATTCGGTGCCTACAATGTCAGCGAAAACCGCATCTACCTGCCGCTCTACAGAAGCATCGATACGCTTGCGAATGCCTTTCTGCTCAACCTCATCCATGCCTATCACGGGCCGCTGGCCTTCCACTACGATGCGTGGGAACAGGGGTTTGCGCGCGCCGCAGCCAGCATCATCGCGCGTGACCCTAGCCTTGGCTTCCAGGACCCGACGGCCAACAACCTCTACACCCTGCTTCCGCAATACGACCTGCTCAACCACCCGGCACTCGGAAACAACACGTTCTTCCCGCCAGCCCAGGCAAACATCCCCATCGATGGACAATTCACCATCGCAAAAATGCTCCAGCCGCGTCTCGGGATGGCAGGAGCCGCTTGGCTAAAGGTCTGGATGGAAAATCCTGACTTCTTCCGCCAGCTGAATGAGAGCTATTACGCTGCTGTAGATGCCGACCCAACTGGGAATCTTCAAGGAAATGTTCCGTTTCTCGCAGCGCTTGTGAAGAATGTCGTCTCCGATGTCGAAGGCCTGCCATTCCAACAGTGGATGCAGCGGCAGTTCATCCTCGATACCAGCATCACCGGTGGAACCAAACTCTACCCATTCATCCTTCCAAGTGAGAATTCAGCGGCAAGCGGACAGAGTGCCCTGATCGCGCTCGTCTATTACCGCACAACACCGGTTGGAGATGAAACCCTGCTCGATGGCCGTGCGTTTGCCGAGTACCACGATGCGACCGGCTCGCGGATTCCATCGCTGGGGTCATCCAGTGAACAGGCACAAGTCGTCGATGGCGAAGGCTTTCTGACCACGCTCTCCTTCCCAAGCCAGGGCTTTGATGATGGCCGTATCACGATGGACTTCAGCATCGGGCAAATGACAACCCGCGCCTACCTCCCAAGTGGCATCACCGGAGACCTGCAAGTGATCTGGGCCGGCACGGCCCCGACAGGTGATGTGAATGTCACACAGCTCCTCACCCCCGGTGGTCAACAGCGGAACGGCCAAACCAATATCGCACGCGCCGGTGCTGGCTTCACCCTGGGAGCCGCTTTCGGTGAGCTCTACAGGACACGAATCTCACGCCCCGGCGTTTCCGTCGGCGAAGTTATCACGGTTAGCCGCAACCTCGGGGATGGCATCAACTGGGTCGTTATCAAGACCGACAACACCGCAGGTGGCATCACGACGGTTAGCAAGCGCTTCCCGACAAATGAGCTCCGCCTCGTCAGCTTCCCTGCACGGCCACTAAATGCCGATCCAGGCGTCATGATCAACCTCCCATTCTCGGATTTCGTGCTCACCCAGTACGACCCGCTGCGTAACCTCTATGAAATGGCGGTTCCTGACAGGCCCCTTCTCGGGCCGATTGTGCCTGGGCGCGCCTTCTGGATGAAGCTTGTCCCAGAAAACAAGTCCACCCACGAAATCGCCTATACGGGAGAGATTCCAGCAACCGACATCGATCTTCCCGTGGCGGCACCGTTTGGCTGGAACATGATTGGTAGTCCATTCGATGGCCTGATAGACACGGCAAACCTCCGCGTTGGCTTTTTGGACAATGATCCGATCACTTGGGCCGAGGCTGTCACCAAGAATCTCGTCGCTGAAGACATCTACCGCTGGGATTCGGTGACCCGCAAGTACATCGTGGCCACACAGCTCGACAACTCCGAGTGGCAGGGCTATTGGGTGCGTGTCTATGCGCCATCCGGTGTCACAATCCTGATTCCAGGCCCCGGTACTACCCGGAGTGTCCAGCCTCCAGGTTCATCCCGTGGTGTTCCAGCGCCGGCGCTCCAAACTGAGCTGCGTATCAAGATCTCCGATGGCGTTGGCTCCGATGAAACATTAACCGCGGGAACGGCTGCGGGCGCATCGGATGCGTTCAACCCCGGGCTCGATAAAGAAGGCCCTCCATCCGCTGGCGGGCAGCTGGTTGCAGCGTTCAGTGCACCCAAAGCAAGCCGTGTCCGTGGCCGCTTGTTGCGTGATATCCGCTCCGATGCAAGCAGTAAGAACGGTATCTGGGACATCGAGGTCACCCCGGCAGTCACAGGCTCGCTTTCGCTGCGTGTCACACCGGTAAGCATCGGTAAGGATTCCCGGGTCACGCTGATCGATAAGCAATCTGGGACACGTTATGCAGTGAGCCAAAGTGGTCAGGTGGTTGTGCAGGGAGCTGCCGGGAAACTGATGCGCTTTCAGCTGACCATCGGCGCGAAATCTTCGGTGCAGCTACAGGTCAGAAATATCCACATCCAGGTGCCAGGACGTTCCAGCGGCGCGACGCGTATCGTCGTTCAAACCACCCGCAGCGCAGAGACTTCTACTGAGGTTCAAACGCTCACCGGTCAGCGGGTTGCGATGCTCACGCCTTCCAAGGCGGCATCCGGTATGGAGAGCACGTTCCTCTGGGATGGCCGTGGCGCTGATGGAAAAGAAACACCGGCGGGCAACTACATCGTTCGCATCACGATGGTAGATGAAGATGGTAATCAAATCGTGACTACGCGTCCGTTGACGAGGCTGAGGTAATCCATGGAATCGAAAATGCAAAAACCAACACGCCGCGAGCTGCTTTGGATGATGGGATTTGGCAGTGTAGCCATCGGTGCCATCGGGTGTGGAGGTGGCGGGGGTCCAACGACAGCCAAGACAGTCGTCAGTGGTATCGTGCGCAACGCCGCCGACAATGACATCGAAGTCGAAGGGGCTACCGTGCTGATCGGCGGTAAGTCCGCCGTGACATTTACGCGTGACAATGCCAATGTGCAAAACCCGGTTGGGTCTTTTGTAATAAATAATGCACTCGTCGGTGCATTTACGGCCACTGTAACAGTCCCCGGCAAGCCATCACAGACAATTGCCTTTCAGCCTGCGGTCAAAGCGGGAGCCAACACGGACATCGTTCTGATTATCAATATCGGGCAGGTCGGTGGCCGGGTTCTCGCGCCGACGGGCACGCCTGCCGCCGATGCGTTTGTTTCGATCACCACAGATATTGGCTCCATCAGTGCGGTGACCGACAGCGCCGGGCGCTTCCTGCTTGAAAATGTCCTCGAGGGTACCGCGGAGCTGACGGCAAGCCTTGGACCAGCAAGCGCTGTCAAGACCGTAAATGTTGGTGTCGGGTACTTGGATATTGGAGATGTTGCCCTCATCGATGATGGCAATACAAACCCACCCGCTACGGCGAATACGATTACCGGGACCGTTACCGATAGCACAAATGCTGCGACAAAGCTCGCGGGTGTGAGTGTGGTCCTGCTCCGCAATGATGTCCAGGTTGAGACAACGACCACGGATGTAAACGGCAAATACGGCTTCCTGCGTCCGATCGGGACATACCGCCTGCAGGTGCTGGCGGCGGGCTACTTGGATGGCGACAGCGGCGTATTTACACTGACAAGTGCGAACACGCCTCCCAATGCACCGAAGGTTGTGGATATAAGCCTCGTCCCACGGACGTAAGCGTACTGGCATTGATTCGTACATTGCGTTGGTAAGTGCGGGATGCGATGGAACGCTTTACTGAGTTACAACGATTGGTGCGTCAAGTATTTCGATTTTCGAGTTTCAATTACACTAAATCCGACGGATAATTCAACCGAAATCAACCGTAGTGTGCGCTAACTGCACAACAGTTCTGGAAGATTGCCCTCAGTGGTATGGTGAAAACATGATCGCATCGAAAAAGATAACCTTTGGCACCGATGGCTGGCGCGCAGTAATGGCCCGCGAATTCACATTTGACAATGTGGCTCTCGTCGCACAGTCCATTGCCGACCATGTCAACGGCCAAGGGAAAGGCAGCAAAGGCATCGTCATCGGGTACGATGCACGCTTCCTTAGCGAACAGTTCGCAGCCCTCGTCGCCGACATTTTGGGAGCAAATGGCATCCCCGCCTATGTTGTCGATCGTGACACCCCAACCCCTGTCGTCGCCTACACCATCAAAGACATGAACCTCGCGGGCGCCGTGATGCTCTCCGCATCCCATAACCCTCCTGAGTACCACGGCATCAAGTTCATCCCGGACTACCTCCACCCAGCACTCCCAGCAGACACAGACCCCATTGTCAGACGGATTGCCGAGCTTCAGGAAAACCCTGACCTCGTCAAAACCGGTGGCCCTGTACCAACCAAGATCAACCCACAGCCTGCCTACTTTGCACATGTCAGAAAGCTGATCGACTTTGATGCCATCGGCAATGCAAACCTGACCATCTGTGTTGACCCGCTGTACGCCGCAAGACGTGGCTACCTCTCCACGTTGCTCGAAGGGGCTGGCGTCAAGGTTCACACCATCCACAACGAGCGGAACCCGCTGTTTGGTGGCAGTCTTCCAGAGCCGAATGCAACCAACCTCCGCGAGCTTGGCGCACTTGTCCGCAGCACTGGCTCCCAGATCGGTCTCTCCATGGATGGAGATGCTGACCGCTTTGGGATGGTCGATGAAACCGGAACGTACATCACCAGTAACGATGTGCTCCAGCTGACTGCATGGCACTGGGCACAGCGGATGGGCAGCGGCGCCATCGTGCGCTCTGTTGCAACCAGCGGACGCATCGATGCCATCGCGCGCCAAATGGGCGTCGAGATCATTGAAACGCCCGTCGGCTTCAAGTGGGT
>CAIRTT010000517.1 GCA_903881535.1 uncultured Armatimonadota bacterium | reverse complement strand
GGGATGGCGTGCTGTGACATCGATGGAGATGGCCGCCTCGAGGTCCTGATTTCGCATGGCGAGAGCGCGATGATGCCGCTGACATTCCTGCGACCGCTGGGCGGCTACGAGAACAACTGGCTGCGGATCGCGCCATTGACACGCTTTGGTGCACCCGCGCGCGGTGCATTTGTCGAGATCACCGTAAGTGGACGGACACAAAAACGCATCATTGATGGCGGCTCCGGCTACCTCTGCCAGAATGAGCCCGTTGCGCATTTTGGTCTGGGAACGGCTGATGCTGTGCAAATTGTACGCATCGTGTGGCCCGGCGGTGCAACCCACATCCTAATGAATCCAGACATCAACCGGATCCACCGTATCAACCACCCAGAAGGCTAAACCCGCGCGCAGAGCTTAGTTAAGCGACAGCGAAACGGATGCGATCAAGCTCGTCAGCCCATTTTGCAGCGCGTGTGCGACAATCCCCGGGGTGATGCTCTGTGTTTGCTTGCGCCAGTAGGCAAAGCCCATCCCCAAAACGAAAATCGCACCCCAGTCCGTAACCGGGTGTAAGCCAGCGAAGAAGATGCTGACAGCAGCCATCCCGATCCACGGACGGACACGCAGCCAGACCGGTGTCAGCAGGAAGCCACGGAAGAACATTTCCTCAAAAATCGGGGCGCCCACGGATGTCATCAACATAATCATCCCGGCCGTGAGGCCACCATTCGCGCTCTCGAGAAGCTGAAAGGCGGCATTTTTATCATCAAGGCCATCGATGTGGACGAGCTTTGTCCACACAATCATCGCAACCGTCAAGAGTGGCAACGTCGCGGAGTAGGCACGGATTCCATCCCAAATATGGCCCGGGTGGAACGTAAATCCGAAGGGAGCCAGCGTCTCGCCGCGCTTGCGGCGCTTCGCAGCAATCCAATACAACACGCCAAGCGCCGACACAAACTGCCCCACAACCAGAATCGGCACAAGTGGGATATCAAATGCACGGGCGAGCAGCTGCCCACCAATCTGCGCGAGGCGGTAGGAGCCAATATAGGCTACAAAGGCCGTGATGCCATCATCCCAGGTCAGCGTGTCACCTGTTGTTGGTGATGCAAGCGTCCCGACAGGCGCCGGAACGCGAGGCCCAGGAAGCCATGACTTGCCGCTTGCGGCACCAATCAGCATCATCGTGGCAGGCACCGCAACAACGGGAAGCGTGATAATCACCCCCACGATCATCATGATGACGATGTTCTGACCGCTCAGCTTACCAACCGCAAACGCTCCGCCCAGCTGTAGCAAAATCAACAGGGGAAGCGCGAACGTAACAAACTTCCAGCGTCCAAATCGAATCGTTGCACTCCAGAGCAGAAGCCCGATGCCGCTGAGTCCTGCAAGCAACATCGTGCCAATGCCAAGCGTATAGGGCAACGTCGAGCGAGATGCCCGTAGCTCTCCAGCAGAACGAAGTGTTTCTGCGGTGGTATCATCCCCAGTCCGCTCGGCAATGCGCGCTAACACAAATGGCTCGAGAGCCCCTAGGCGCATTTTCTTAATACGCTGCGTCAAGTCGCCAGCCGGGCGTAGACCTTCATCGAATAGATACGCCCAAAGCCCCACTTCTGAGAGGTCGGTCTTTGACTGCCCACTTGTAACAGCCTTGTCACGTCCTTTACGTAAATACGCTTCTGCTGCTGCATCCGCCTCGAGAGCATCCACGATCAGCTGGCGGTCATCCGCCTGAAGCTCATCTTTCGCAAGACCATGCGTGATGATGGCATAGCGAACGTAACGCAGTGAGAGACTGTCTTCGGCAAGCTTATGCCACATTATTGGCGGGTTGCCGAGGATACCGGCATTGGATGCATCCGCTCCCGATGCCAACCAGTAACGGGTAGACATCACCGCCGCTTGGATACTTGTCATTGCCGGTTGCTTGCGCACGATGGGGGCAGGCTCAGACTGTTTTCCCGTAACTCCGGGCAGGGATGTAAGCGCGAACTCAGCCGCAAAGGTCAGCATCGCGACGACGGCCCAAATCAATGCAATCGGGCTTGGGCGCCAGCGAGGCGAAACGCCAAGCACAGCAGGTTCGGTTAGGTCGGACACGCTCTGTTACTTTGGATTCGCTGCAGCAAGGCGTGCTTCCGCAGCCTTGAGGTTTGGCGGACCAGCCGGATACTTTGGAAACCGGTTGACGCATTCCTTCCACGTCTCAACCGCTTCCTTGAGCTTTCCAAGACGCGAGTAGGAATGCCCAAGAAATGAGTAGGCTGCGCTTGTCACGCCGCCAACCTTGATGCCCTGCTCGAGGTACTTTGCAGCATCCTCGTAGCGCTTCGTCCGGTACAAATGGCCACCAAAGTTTGCATAAAGCATCCCTTGCGTCGGCGCTTTGCTGATCGCGTATTTGAGCAGCTCATCGGCGCCTTTGATATCGCCCATCGACCAGAGTAGCCAAGCCATCGAATCGACAACTTCCTCATCTTTTGGGTCGATTTCGATGATGATTCGCCCGAGGCCAACCACGCGCTGGTAATCGCCATCGTGCCAGTACTTGTCACCCTGCTCCCAAAGGCGATTGGCGATGTCATTCAAAATCGCATCTGCAACATCATCCGTCTTGGATGCCGCCGGCTTCGTCGGCTTGGGGGCAGCTCCCTTGTTGATGGGGCGGGGCGCTGTAGTTTGTGCAACAACGGGTCCGGCGAAACACGCCGAAAGCAGCGACGCGGCAACGATGCCAACAAGCGACTTAGCGATGATATTCATAGTGCATCATACTCCGATTGGAACCAATAGACGATGGCTTACAGCGTTACGACACCCTGCATCACAAGCGTGGCAGGCCCGGACAGATAGATAGCATCCTCAGGGT
>CAIRTT010000516.1 GCA_903881535.1 uncultured Armatimonadota bacterium | reverse complement strand
GCCTCAGGAAATCGATGCCATCCGACGTGCATGTGCATTGGTGGATGAAGCATGTACCCACATCACCGAGATTGTCAAAACCGGGATGACCGAAGCAGAGCTCGCTTGGCGTATCGAGGTCTATGTCCGTGAGCGCGGTGCTGTCCGGATGGGCTTTGACAGCATCATCGGCTCTGGACCAAACGCAGCCATCATCCACGGGCGTGCGGGAAACCGAGGCATCGGTTCGAGTGGCGAGGCTGAGTTCCTACTGTGTGACTTTGGCTGTGAAATCGATGGCTATAACTCCGACATCACCCGCACCTTTGTTGTGGGCGGTGAGCCGGATGAGCGCATGCAACACATTTTCAATACAGTTCATCACGCGCAGGATGCAGCATGTAATGCTATCAAGCCGGGAGTCGCTGGCAAGGAAATCGATGCCCTTGCACGCGGCATTTTGGCCGATGCAGGCTACGGAAACATGCCACACAACCTGGGACATGGTCTTGGTCGTTTAGTCCACGATGCAGCTGGTTTGCTGTCGCCATCGTCGAAGCTCTCCCTCCACGAAAATGTTGTGCTGACCGTCGAGCCAGGCATCTATATTCAGGGTTATGGCGCAGTGCGTATCGAGGATGATGTCCTTGTCACCGCAACCGGATTTGAGCGTCTGACACAGTACACACGCGACCTCGTTGTTATTGGAGGCTGACATGTCAATGCTGGATTCTCTTTACACTGTTGATGAGACCAAAATTGCGGCTTTTCAACAAAACGGATGGGTTAGGCTAAATGGCGTGCTGCCAGAGCCTGAGCTGGCTCCGCATCGGGATGCGATTATCGGCCACACCATGGGCTTTGCGGAGAGCCGTGGAGTGGTCCCGATGGCGCAGCGCAATACCTACGGCAAGGCATTCATCCAGTATTCAAACCTCTGGGCAATGCACCCCGATGTCGCAGCATTTGCACTCGCTCCGCGTTTTGCAAAGATTGCCGCTGACTTGATGGGCGTTGCAAGTGTTCGGATGTACCACGACCAGGCGCTTTTTAAAGAAGTGGGAGGCGGTCTGACGCCTTGGCATCAGGATCAACAGTACTGGCCCCTCGATGGCGCAAAGTGCGTGACGATGTGGATGCCACTGATTGACTGTTCCAAAGTCATGGGCACGATGCGCTTTGCGAATGGTAGCCAGGCACTTGGGTATATGGGACCACTGGACATTTCTGATTCATCGGAGCAGCGCCTGCAAAACCTGATTGAAGAGCACGGTTACCCTATCGGCGAAGCGGGCGACATGCTTGCCGGGGACGCGACATTTCATAATGGCTGGTGTATTCATGGAGCGCCCGGAAATGCCAGTGATGCCATTCGGGCTGTCATGACGATTATCTATGTCGAAGCAGATGCGGTTGTTACGGTCCCTGACCATATCAGCCGTGAAAATGACCTAAGAACTTGGCTTCCAGACCTCGTACCGGGAGACAGAGTTGCAAGCCCTCTCAACCCAGTGCTGTGGCCAGCGACCATCCAGTCAAGTTAGGAACGCCGGAAACCGAAAACACTGTATAGAGCACTGACATCAGCGCAGATGCAACTCAACAAGGAACCATCCATGAAGAAAATCCTCATCCCGACGACTGCGATTGCAGCCAT
>CAIRTT010000515.1 GCA_903881535.1 uncultured Armatimonadota bacterium | reverse complement strand
GATGCCATCATTTCGATGGCACAGCATGCAAGGCCGAACGTTGCAGGCCACAGAGAGTTTTTCCGCGCCCAGTTGACAACCTTGTTCATCGAAACCGTCAAAAACGGCTGATCTGTTTCTAGCCCCATTCCAAGCCTCCGCGCTTCCAAACATAAATGTAGCCGACTAACAGAATCGCTACGAAGACCAGCATTTCAACAAGATTAAAAAGCATCAGACCACCGGATGCTTTGTAGTTGACAGCCCAGGGGTACAGAAAAATCGTTTCGATGTCAAAAACAATGAAGAGCATTGCTGTCAGATAGAACTTGACAGGGAAACGCTCCCGTGCTGATCCAATAGCCGTTACACCACACTCATAGGTCGAGTCTTTACTAGCCGATGGGCGTCTTGGACCTAGCAATGCGGACAAACCAATAAGTGCCAGCGCAACAATAGTCGCACCAGCAACCATCACAAGCACAGGTATATAGGATGACAACATGGTTACAAATCCATTCGATTGAACTGTGAATCCCCTAGTATTCCAAGGCACAATCCAACGCGAACTGTACCACGCAGGCTATCAGCGAAACAATAGGCTTGACATGACTTACCGGTCAGGAGTAATGTTATATCAGCGGTGTTCGTAGTTGGGCACTGCTGGGGAATCATCCCAAATGTGGCGATCGACTTACATTGTCGCAAGTCTTCATCACTAAAAATAAAGAGGAGGCATCGTCTTTTCCAATGCGTAACTTGACGATTTCGTTTGTAGCTCTCGTTGGCTTGGCTGCTTTGTCCAGCACCGCCAACGCACAGGAAATTAAAATTGGAGGTTCCCTCGGAATCAATTTCTCCAATAACTTTAATAAGCCAGCTGGTGGCAATACATTCCTGTACAACTCCAAGGATGCTCAGTTTTCCTTGAATCTCGCCGAGTTGACAGTCAGCCGTGAGGCAACGGCTCGCAACCGTGGCGGTTTTCATCTTCGGTTAATCGATGGTGATGTCCGTAACGCGCTGTTGATGCCAGGAGCGTTTGTTGCAGAAGCGTATGGCACACAGCTGATCGAAGCTGGCAACAAGGACATTCGCCTCGATGTCGGTCAATACCGCACATTGGTCGGGTCCGAAGGTCTTGGCATTGATAACTTCATTAGCCGATCGTTCGCTTTTCAGTTCCTGACCCCAATCCTCGGACAGGGTGTACGTGCAGGGCTCGAACTGAACGATTCAACACGCGTTACAGGTTCGATTCAGAACAAGTACAGTGGAACCGGCGAAGACAACCGTGATCTTTCTTACGGTCTTACTATTGATAAGAAGCTCGGGGATGCAAGTGATTTCCGCGTCAATCTAATCAGTGGTCGCGAAAATGTTGGTGGAAACAACCGCGAAACCAACCTTGCCGGATTCCAATACACTCGTAACCTCTCCGATTCGAATGCATTACATGTTGACTACACCCTGCGTTCGGGCCGCGATGCTGCAGACACCCGTTACGAAGCCACTGGCCTCAAGGGCGTCTTGGTCCTCGGACAATCAAATGGCGGAGCTCTTTCGCTCCGAGGCGAATATCTGCAGCAGAACAGTGCTGATTCGGGAGTTCTTCCGACATTGACAGCAACGCCAGGTACCAAGCCGACGTTGACATCTATAGCAGTGTCCTACAAACTCCCTGCATCCAGCAAAACGGTAAGCACAGTTCTCGAATACCGCTATGATCGTTCAAATGACTTCTTCTTTGGTGCGTCCAACGGACTCAAGAAGGATCAAGGGACATTGTCGATAGCACAGGTTTACAAATTCTAGCTCAATAGTTTTGTAAATATGTCAGCGCGGTGCATTCATAAAATGCACCGCGCTTTTCTTTAGATACGCAACATGGAGTCTTGACAGCCAAAAGAAAAACAGAATACACTCGCGCATCGATGTTCATCCGCAAGGAGTCCATCGGTACATACACGTTCACGCAATGTCGCGGGTCGGTTGTTCGAAAGGACTACGGATATGGCGATGATAGAAGTGCAGGGTTGTATCAGAGAGCTTTGTTTCTCTGTTCGTCTGGTGCGTGTATGAATGGGTCCCGCGTTTTAACGTCGGGGCCATTTTCGATTTATCCAAGGAGGAAACATGATCAAGATTGAAGCAGTCATCCGCCCGCAGCGCCTTGATGAAGTAAAGACAGCGTTGGATGATCTCGGCGTAACGGGTATGACCGTAACTGAGGTACGCGGCTCGGGTAAGCAAAAGGGATATACACAGCACTATCGTGGTGCTGAGTACACCGTCAACCTCATTCAAAAGCTAAAGCTTGAAATCGTTGCTGCTGACAGTGAAGTTGATCGCATCGTGGATGCTATCTCCGCAGCGGCACGAACAGGCGAAATTGGTGATGGAAAGATTTTCCTTTCACCGGTACTCGATGCAATCCGTATTCGTACGGGTGAGCGCGGAAGCGATGCTGTTTAGCATCCGTGAAGCGCGTTTGATGTTTCATAAAATATTTTAATCCTCCACAAAGAGAGGAATGCCTACCCCAAAGGCTTTCGATGCTTGGCACTCAACCTGCCTTGTCCATATAGAAAGGAACGGTTCATGCGACATCCGCATTCCGTGTACGCTAAAGCCCAAAGCTTGATGCGTCGCTTTGCATATCTTTTGACTGCATTGGTGTCTATCGCCATGCTGTCTGCTTCTGCGCCCGTCTTCGCACAAATTGCATCCCCCACCGAGCCCACGACTACTTCACTTGTGCCAGAGGCACCCGCTGAAGGATCGAAGAAGATTGGTGATGAACAAGGCCTTGCCCATCCAGATTTCACAACCAAGTTTGATGGATCTATAAAGGCCGATGACGGCACCGTAAAGAACGAATCTGCGCCTGAACTAAACAGTGGTGACACTGCTTGGATGCTGGTATCCACGGCCCTTGTTCTGTTTATGACGCCTGGTTTGGCATTGTTCTATGCCGGTATGACCAGAAGCAAAAACGTTCTCAACGTTCTAATGCAGAGCTTTGTTGCAATCTCGATTGTAACTGTCATCTGGGTAATCGTTGGCTACAGCCTTGCGTTTGCTCCCGGAACCAATGACATGATTGGCGGACTTGACTTTGTGATGCTAAAGGGCGTCGGCCAGACAACATTTGTCTGGAACGGTACCGCTATGGCGATCCCGCATCAGGTCTTCATGTCCTTCCAAATGATGTTTGCGATTATTACTCCTGCGTTGATTTCAGGTGCGATTGTAGACCGCATGAAGTTTGGAGCATACTGCTGCTTTATTGGACTTTGGAGTTTGCTAGTCTATGTGCCGATGGCACATATGGTCTGGGGACCAGGCGGAAAGCTCTTCAAATTGGGTGCCCTCGATTTCGCAGGTGGAACGGTCATCCACATGACGAGTGGCATATCCGCTCTTGTCCTTGCGATGCTTGTTGGCAAACGTCGCCTCTCGAGCCATGAAGACACCCGTCCGCACAACCTTCCAATGACTCTCATCGGAACAGGAATTCTCTGGTTCGGGTGGTTCGGTTTTAACGGTGGCTCCGCTGGAGCCAGTAATGGACTTGCTGGTAGTGCATTCACGGTCACCCATATCGCTGCTGCATCGGCTGGACTTGTCTGGTGCCTCATCGAATGGGTTCACGTCAAGCAACCTACTGCCCTCGGATTCGCTTCCGGTGCAGTCGCAGGCTTGGTTGCGATCACGCCAGCATCCGGTTTTGTAACTCCTAGCTCTGCGATTATCATTGGTGCAGTTGTTCCGTTGATTTCGTATACGGCAATTCAAATCAAAAACAAGCTTCAGCGTGTTGATGACACATTGGATGTCTTTGCTGTGCACGGTCTCGGCGGTATCTGGGGAGCCATAGCGACAGGAATATTTGCAGACAAAGCAGTCAACTCGCTCGTACCGGATAACCGTGCAGCGTTGATGTCCGCGCAGTTTCAGTCCATCATGTGGGCCGTCATACTGGCGGTTGTCGGGACGCTAGTCATTGGTTTCCTCTTGAAGGTTCTCTTTAAGGGACTTGCCGTCACAGCCAACGACGAAGAAGCCGGCTTGGATTTGGCGATGCACGGCGAAGCTGGCTACGTCTCCACCAGCGGACTCTCCGATGCCCGTTCCAAATAATTTCGTCGACACTTTTCGTTCAGAACGTTATGTTCGAATTTTATATGTCTTCAAGGACTTTCGTATGAAATCACTAACTCTCTCTCTCGTAGCCCCGATTGCTGTTGTTGCGTTCGCATCGACTCAGGTTAACGCTCAAGGTATCCAGATCGGTGCCACCATCGAGACCAACTACACAGCCAACTTCAATCGCCCATCAACCGGAATGAATGGTGCAACAGGTGCACCTTATTACTTCAACGCAAAAGAAGGCTCCACTCAGCTGAATCTGGGTGAGCTGCACTTCTACTCCGACCCATCCGCCAAGCGGAAAACAGGTTTTTCCATTCGTATGGTGGATGGCAACGTTGTGGCGGGATTGCCGCTTGGGCTTGCAGGAGTCAACACCACCACAAGCAATGTGTATGAGGCATATGCACGTGTTATTGCTGGTGGTGCAAAGCCAGTCACGATTGATGCAGGAATCTTCCCTACCCATGTTGGCTATGAGACAATTCCTACCGGAACAAGTGCATTCTTCACGAAGGCATTCCAGTTTGGACAGCTTCAACCGTTCTACCATTCTGGTGTTAGAGCACAGTTTGCTGCAACATCCCGTGCAACGGCGATGCTCTCTCTCTTGAACCGTTATAACGGAGTGGAGTCAAATGGCAGTCGTACGCCAGGTCTGGGACTGCAATGGAATCAGGTCCTATCTTCAAAGGACTCGGTCATCTTCAACTTTGCTCGCGCTAAGGACACGGTTGCTGGAGCCGAGCGCGACAAGGCGATCACGAACTTTGGCTACTCACGGACACTCGCACCAAATCTGACATTGGCAACCGATGCATCCATCGTTTCAGGTGTGCAGGCGGGATCCGCTGGCTATAAGGCAGGCGCCATCACGGGATACCTAACCTACGCGATCAAATCGGGCGATACCATTTCGGTTCGTGCTGAACAGCTGGGGGATGACACGGCTGGAGGCTTGTTTATTCCATCTGCCGACCCGGGAACAAAACCAACCCTAAGTTCATTCACATTGACCTATGAATTTAAGAAGGGGCAAACAGCAGCGAGCAGAACCATGGTCGAGTTACGCCATGACAAGGCAAACACGGGTGTGTTTTCAACGGCATCAGGAACAGCCAAGTCGAGTACGACCCTAACAATCGGTCAAGTGTTTTCCTTCTAGTCAAATCCCTCCAGTGATATGCACTTGGAGGGAACCTCTTCCATATCCCGAACTGTCTAGCCGCAAGGTCAACTGAGCGGGATGAACGGAAAACATAAAACCGTCCACACTACGTTGCATGTTCAGCGAAGCGTGGGCGGTATTTTTATTGAGATAGCGCGTATGAGGTTATAAACATAAATTCGTAGCGCTATGCTGTCGCCTTCTCTTTAGATCGAGGCGTTGCTCTGGTCGGAGATAACTTAATTGTATTGCCGGAAGTTGAGGATCACTTTCCCTAAAATGGTGGCATCACGGGTGATGATTGCCTTCAAGGCGGGGTTTTCCGGTTGGAGACGAATCCCACTGGCACCGGCTGGATAAAACGTCTTGACGGTTGCTTCATCACCAATGAGTGCAACGACGATGTCTCCCTGTGTTGCGGTTTCCTGTTGCTGAACAACAACGATGTCACCGTTCAGGATGCCTGCATTGACCATCGAATCACCTTTGACCCGCAATGCGAAACAAGATTTGTTTCGTGGAATCAATGCATCCGGTAATGGCAAATAGTCTTCAACGCTCTCCTCAGCCAGAATCGGAGTTCCTGCGGCCACGGAACCAAGGAGCGGTACCGAAACCGTTCGCTTTGTCGCCATTGTTGCAGCATCCTGCAGTAGCTCAATGGAGCGGTACTTACACTTGCGGCGACTGATGTATCCTTTTTCTTCAAGAGCATCAAGGTGTTTTTGTACAGAGCACGATGACTTGAGTCCCGTCGCAAGCCCAAGCTCACGAACGGTTGGTGGTTGCCCGACGGACAGAATACTCTCTCTAATGAGCGATAGGATTTCCTGCTGCCGTGCGTTGATCGATTCCATCTGTGCGATTTACTCCCTGTAACTTTCGAACGCATTGTAGAGGCGAATAGGTGTTTGATGCAAACAACTTTTTGCCACTGGCTGCTCCGATACAATGTGGAATGTTTCAGGATGGGTACATCACATGATCTTAGGTAAGCGGGTTGTCGTGGTGCTTCCGGCATACAAGGCGGCAAAAACTCTTGAACGCACACTGGCAGATATCGATCGCTCTATCGTTGATGACATCCTGCTCGTCGACGACTGCTCTCCCGATGACACCGTAGCGGTGGCAGAATCCCTTGGAATTACCGTTGTAAAGCACACGCGCAACCGTGGATACGGTGGCAACCAGAAGACCTGCTACAACGAAGCCTTACAACGCGGAGCTGACATTGTAGTAATGGTGCATCCCGATTACCAATATGCTCCAACGCTCGTTGGTGCTCTCGCATCGTTGATCGCATCAGGTGAATACGATGCCGTTCTTGGTTCGAGGATCCTGGGAACTCCCGGTGCCCATAAGTCAGGAATGCCCCTCTGGAAGTACATCGCGAATCGGATTCTGACGCTGATTGAGAACATCCTACTTGGCGTAAAGCTCAGCGAGTATCACACTGGCTTTCGCGCCTTTTCATCCGATGTATTGCGTGCTTGCCCGCTTGAGGAAGCAAGCGATGACTTTGTCTTTGACAACCAAATGCTTGCCCAAATCATCTTCTTCAAATTCAGAATCGGTGAAGTATCCGTACCGACCCGCTACTTTGATGATGCATCATCAATCAACTTTTCGAGAAGCGTCATCTATGGATTTGGTGTCTTGGGTACGGCCATCACGTATGTCTTACAAAGTCTGAGATTGATTAGGTCCCCGCTTTTTGACATCCACGGGAAGAAGCTTCCTGCTGCTCTGGAAGGGTAACGACATGGCAAGAACGATTCGACTTTTGATTGCGGAAGATGAGACCATGACGCGCTCAATGCTTTCGCGGCTTCTCTCGTTGGAAGATGACATCGATGTTGTTGGCGAAGCAGCTAACGGAATTGAAGCACTAGCGCTCGCGCGATCGCGTAAACCGGATGTCGTGTTGACAGATATCGGGATGCCCCAGATGGACGGAATCACTCTCACAGCAGAGCTTCGTCGAGAAATGCCACATGTTGGTGTCTGCATCCTCACGATTTACAATGACGATGAACGCGTCTTCAATGCGATCAAAGCCGGTGCTAAAGGCTATGTCCTGAAGGACTCGCCCCCCGAGGAAACAATGTCGGCCATCCGCGCAGTTTCCCGTGGTGAGGCTGTGATCCACCCAAGTCTGGTGTTACGTGTGCTATCGGAATTTGGGAGGCTTTCAGAGCAAAAGCGCACAGACTTAAGTGTTTTCAGGCAACTGACAGAGCGCGAAATCGAGATTCTAACTGAAATCGGCCATGGACGGCGTAACAGAGATATTGCAGAAACGCTGTTCATTTCTGAAAAAACTGTCAAGAACCACATTTCATCCATATTTGCCAAGCTCGAGATTAACTCCCGTGCCGAAGCTGCCCTCCTCGCAGCACGTCAAGGCTTGGTCTAAAATTATTCCTGTTGTCATCCGACGAATTCCAGGTTCTCACTACGTCTAACTGTCGATACGTATGCATCTTTCCTATGAACACAGGCTAATCGAGCGCTTTCAGCATGGGGATCACAAAGCAATGGAGCTGCTTGTTGATCACTATATTGATGGCTTGTTACGCTTTGTTATGCGCATCGTCGGTTCGCGCGAAGATGCCGAGGATGTTGTGCAGGATGCGTTGATTAAGTCGTTTGAGCGCGCGTACCAGTTTCGTGGAACGCCATCATCTTTTGGTGCTTGGCTCTACGCCATCGCAAGAAGCACTGCCCTAGACCGCCGGAGGCAGCTTCGGTTTCCGTTTGCACAAATGACGCTAATCGATGACATCTCAAGCCCCGCCGAACCCCACTCCAGCCTCCATGCCCTTCTTTGGTCGGCGTTCGAAAGGCTTTCTGAGGATGACCAAACGGTCTTGATTTTGTGTGATGCAGACGAAATGTCACATGCGGATGCCGGAATTATTTTGGAGCGTAGCCCAGCGGCGGTAAGTAGTCAACTTTACCGGGCACGCCGGCGTTTGCGAGATGAGATGGCACGTGTAAAGGAGGTGACGCCATGGATTGCATGATGGTAACGCAGCTGATTGGTCCAATGTCCGATGCGCAGCTCACACAGGAGCTGGATGATTCCATAACGTTGCATTGCCTGACGTGTCCGAAGTGCAGTCAGGAACTCCACACACAGAGAACAATGCGAACTCTGGTTCAACACCATTTGATCGATCGGACTTTGGTCGTCACCGATTCGTACCGCAGTCGTCTGATGCGACGATTGACAGACCGCTTTTCACACTTTCACGGAACCACACCGGTTTCTGCGAATCACACCCAATATCAGTTACCAATCCAGTTGGAGGAATCATAATGCAAGCTGTAAGCCCTAGAAGAGAGCTCTTTGAAGCCGTACAAACCGTCGGACGCGCCGTCAGTGGACGCACCAGTCTCCCAATCCTTTCCCATGTCCTTGCTCGGCCAGTCGGTGATGGCCGCCTGCGCCTGATGGCTACCGACCTTGAAATGTGGCTGGAATGCTCTATTGGCTCACGAATCTCATTTGGCTTCGATGATGGCGACCAGCCTGGATTCACATTTCCAGCAAAGCTCTTTACTGAGATGCTAGGTGCCTTTGCTGAAAGTGATGTCGTGCTTGACCGCCCAGATGTCAAAGCAAAGACATCTGTTCGCTGTGGTCGCTCCAACTATGAGCTGCTTGGACTCTCCCCTGATGAGTTTCCTG
>CAIRTT010000514.1 GCA_903881535.1 uncultured Armatimonadota bacterium | reverse complement strand
GGCGTCCACGTAGTCTTCGGTCATGGCCTTGGACTCCAGCCACTCGTGGGGTTGTTTGGTTTCGACCCCCGGGTTGTACGCCTTGCTGTAGCCCTGCGAACCTTTGCCGTTGCCGACATGAATTTCCGTCAGGTGTTCGGCGTCTTGCACCACCATCAAAATCGCGGCGAACTGCTCCGTGGTCAGCAGTAGTTGTCTGCTGCTGATACTTACAACGTGTCGCATGTTTCCTCCTCATCGTCATCGTCATCTTCATCTTCGATTTCAAACGTCACTTCATTGCAGTCGCACGACTCGATGAACTGCTCTTCACTCGTCAGGTACCCGGACTCCTCGTACAGCTGGTCGTACAACTCGCGGCACTTGTCATTGATCCATTCCTGCATCATCTTTTCAAGGTCTGCGCTGCGGTACTGCTCTTCGACCAGCTCGTCCCATGCCTCTTGCTCCAAGTGCTGGAAGATGCCCGAAGGGAACGTGTTGCCCACGCATGCCCCATCCCAGTTGAGGCTGGGCCAGCTGTTGCGGTAGCTTGTGCTGACCGTAGAGCACCCGCCGTAGTCTTTGACTGCAAGGTACAGCGCCGGGTACGCCTCGGCATATGTCTGGTCACGCTCTTTGTTTTGCTCCATCCACTCACCGACATCAACGGTGCCATTGAAGGATGCGTAGTCGCTCTGGCTGTACGACACGATAAAGTAGATTTTCTCCACGCTGACGCCGAACTTTTCCATGTCAGATTTGAATGACTCGTAGGTGCAATCCCACCATTCGTAGTCAAGGGCGTACTCACACCAGCTTGAATACTCCCGTTGGAACTTCGCCGGGTCTACGCTTTGCAGCTCTTGCGCTGAAATATTTGCCATCATGGTCTCCAAAAGAAAATGTCAAAAATCACAACAACCAAGGCAGCGGCGTACACCGCAACCTCGAACACGTCCACCCACGATCTGCGCCATGTGGGAACTGGCTTGGCTGGGCCTTTGTATCTCATGCTGGTATCCTCATTTGGGCCATCACGCGGCCTATTGATTTGGCTTCAGAGAGGGATTCAAATTCGCCGCAGCTGACCCATCTGGCCTGCACAGTTTCGTCCCACACTTTTAGGGAGTACTTCTCTCCGGTGAAGCCTATCAACGCCCGCAGGCGCAGCGTCAACTTGGGGGCATACAAGCCCCACTCAGACCCCCCATGGCTGGCCACGAGGGTCCATCGTTTGTTCAGTGTCACCATAACTTTTAACCTTAAAAGAAATCAGACTTCGATCTGGATGGTGGTGCCAAAGGGGGCGCGCAGGTGTGAGGTCACACCCCACAGCGTGGGCCAGTCAGAGCGGCCCCAGTCACCGACATACCCGTCGGTCAACTGCACGATGGCTTGAGGGTTGATTCGATTGCTGCGCAGGTAGTCGAACAGCACAGCGCCGTCCGTGCCCCCGCCGCCGGTTGGCTTGAGCAGTTGCACAGCGAACTGCCCGTCTTCAAACGTCTGGTGGCCGACCACACTGGAGCCCCAATAGATGACGTGCACCTTGTTTGGTTTGACATCCTCAACGATGGTGCGCAACTCAGAAGCGAAGCGGTCCATCTCAGGGCTGTTGAACACAGAGCCCGATGTGTCGAAGCCGACCACCAGCTCGTTCATAGTAGTGCCCTCCATGGACGGCATGTACATGCCCATGCCAAGGAACCGACGGTTGGGCCTGCGCCATGATGACTCGTCGCGTGCGGAGCATGTCTCGGTGACGAACTCACGCAGTGCCTGCTTCCAGTCGATCTTGGGGGCCAGCAAGGAGTCGAACACACCGTCGCCTGAGCCGCTACCCTTACCGGCCAACTTGCGGCGCAGTATCTCGCCTTGGCGGATCGCGCGTTGGATTTCATCGGCTTGTACTTGCTCGGCTTCGCCATCAACAGCGCCGT
The DNA here is from genome assembly GCA_903881535.1 of uncultured Armatimonadota bacterium. GTDB lineage: Bacteria > Armatimonadota > Armatimonadia > Armatimonadales > Armatimonadaceae > CAIRTT01. The sequence goes on along the minus strand of CAIRTT010000514.1, from coordinate 2,779 downwards.
CCCAATCGTGCTCGTCGATGCCGCCATCGCCATCGCCAGTCTGCCCGGAACTTTTGAGGTCGTTGTAGATCATCTGCACAGACCAGCCACGGTACTTGGGATTGGGCATGATGCCGACCTTGGGCATGCGGATGAAGCCGTCGTTGTTGTCAGTGTCTTGCAGGTGCAGGTTGACGAAGTGGTCTGCCGCGACGTTGGCAAGGTGTGCATTCTCCTTGTGGATCGCACGCCATACAGACAGGTGCCGGTAGGCTTTGTGCGTGGCCTCGTGCAGCACGAGAAAGCGCAGCTCGGGGTCGGTGGCCATGTGCTCTTCGATGAACTTGGGGTTGTAGCGCACATCCCAGCCGTTGGTTGCCGCAGTGGGCACCGAATCGACGATGAGGACTTTGCCGCATGCGAGGATGCCAGAGAACGCACAGAATTTCTTGTGGTTCATGATAGCGATATGCGCCTTCTTGAGACGATCAGAGACATTCATGATGAGGTTCCTTTGGAAGTTTTAAGGTTAAAAGTTGAAGGGGTCTTTTGGGGGTTGCGACGGCTGTTTGATCAAGAGCGCAGACTGCAAGCGCTCCATGTCTCGGCTGTCGATGTAGTTGCGGTTGGGTGCATAGGCGCGGCCGATGCGGTTGGGGTGCCAGTCACGCTTGAACTTGGTGATGGTCTTGCCGTTGCTCTGTGTTTCTACGATCAGCATTTCATTTCTCCTGTGGTACTTCATAAATTTCCGTGCAGATAAAGTCGAGTGCATAGGGGTCAAACATGTCGTATGCCTTCTCCCGCGCCTCGTCTTCCGTCTTAGCTATCACCGTGATGTCCTCGGTGACTTCCATGCGAACAGTCCACTTTTTCATTTCAACTCCTCAGGTATGTCGATGTTGTCACCCAGTTTGTTGGCGACATAGCAGCGCATGGCAGCGAGCAGGGGGGTTTCGCCGTACTGCGAATTGCAGATGCCGCTACCAAACGGGTCGCGTTGATACGAACGCCACCCTCTGTTTATCGTCGGCTTCACGAACAGCTTCTCCCGCTCAATGATCGGCCCACCTTGTGCCCAGTTGGTTGAATAGTGACCTTCACCGTGCTGGTATGTGTAACCGGGATACGCAGTCCACTCTATTCCCTCACACTTCGCCACTGCCCAATCAAGGGCAGCGCCTGTCAGTTCAGATGTTTTCATTTCATCAACCTCAGTTTCAAACAGTAATTCTTGGCGTACAGTGCCGCGAATTGGTGGGACAGATGCACGTCGGTGCGCTCTGCAACCTCCATGTGGGCTTGCAAGGATGCAAGGGTCTTGTTGATGTCAGACATCACGGTGTCGGCGTTCATGTCGATTCCTTTAAGGTTAAAAGTTCTTGGTGCCGCACGATGCATGCGGGCAACAGCAGGACAGCGGCGTGGTTACCCACACCCTTGAGCAAACGCACGGCATCGACCGGCATATCGAGCATGTCAGCTGAGTCGTCCCATGCGATGAGTGCTCCGCATGCGCTCCAAGCAGCGGCCCGAGCAGCGGCCCAACCAGCGCTCCAAGCAGCGGCCCGAGCAGCGGCCCAACCAGCGTCCAGAGCAGCGTCCCAAGCAGCGTCCCGAGCAGCGTCCCGAGCAGCGTCCAGAGCAGCGCCCCGAGCAGCGTCCAGAGCAGCGTCCCAAGCAGCGTCCAGAGCAGCGTCCCAAGCAGCGTCCCACGCCTGAGGGTTGTGCTGGGCCGAAGCCAGAACCCAGTCGATATGCTTGGCATTGGGTAGGTGCGCCCATGCAGTGGTGGTCATGGTTTGTTCCTCACAATCTCACAGCCCTTCTCTTCAAGCGTCTCACGCATGACGCGCTGCATGAGGGCGGCGCCATGGTCCATGCCATCCTTGTACGAGCGGATGTCGATGGCAACCACGAAGAGCATGATGATCCCGTACACCCACAAGTTGGGCTCGGGGAGTTGGGCATACGCCCATGACAGGCCGACGTATGCGGCGAGTGTGAGTAGGTTGACGCTAAATTTCATGTTGATACCCTAAAAGTTTGATGAGGCCGATGACGCTGGCCTTACTCGCGTTGTCAGCAATACGCTGTGGGTCGGCTACGGTGTCGTGAGCGGCCCAGTAGTAAACGTCCAATGACCACCGCCATGGTGCCCACCACACCCGTGAGGGGCAGACACCGTAAATGCTGCTCGTGATGGGGAACAAGTAGATGGTCCCGGGTTGAAGGCGACGCATCTTTTAACCTTAAAAGAATTTGCCCAGCGTGGCGGCAGCCTGTGTGAACTGGCGGTTCTTGCATGCCATGCCCACCTTGGCGCCGTTGGTTGCCAGCGAAGAGATGAACAGTGCGTGGGCCTCGAACGACACCGCTGAGAGGCGACCTGCATAGGTCATTACGGGGTCAATTGTGTCCGAACTTACGCGTCCACTCAAAAGAAATGCAAGGATGAACAGTGCGCCGATGCTGTCGGGCACACGGGTCTTGGTTGGGTCTTTGACGATGTTGTCGAACAGCGGCAGCTGATCGGCCAGATTCACCAGCGCCTCCATGTCACGCGCTGCGGCTTCGCCCACGGTACCGGCCAGCGCAGGCAGCATGGCAGAGCCCAAGGACGTACGTTGCGCGATGATGTTGGATGCCTTGGCCAGCGAACGAGGCGAGCAGAACGCCCGGGTGTTGCCGGTCATGGGGTTGAAGATGTAGGGGTTCTTGTCGCCGTCTTCGAGGTCGGTGTAGCTGTCAAACACGTTGGGGAACTGCTTGGCAAACGCCATGACTTCGGGCGCGACAT